>JAYSWN010000218.1:0-2728 GCA_043718025.1 Pseudomonadota bacterium | reverse complement strand
TGGACTTTACCGAGCGAAACGTAGAGTAACTAAGCAGATCTTTAGCGAGCGAGTCATCGCCAAAATCAGGTACTTCATCGGCGTGGCCATTCACGGTTTCAAAGGTTCCCTTAAAGAACTGCGTCGAAAGCGAGCGCGTGGTCAGGTTGTTACTGTCATTCAAACGGGCCACGGCATTGACCAAGGCCGGAGATTCTTGCCAGCCCGGCCGAAACGATTTGATCATGTCGGCCAATTCGCCGCTAGAGAGAAACGGCCTAAAAATTTCGTTGTGCCATTTGTCCTGCTGGCGAGTGCGTACCCGAATTTCAAAAACCCGCGTATCGCCGTCGGGGTAATTAACCATCATCACTTCGCCAAACTTGGTGCCCACCGGAAATAGCCAGCGCCAGCGACTAAAATTTAATTTCCAATAGGCTACCGGCAATACGCGTCCGTTCACCCGGGGAGGAATCCAAAAATTGACCTTGGTAAAATTTTTTGAAAGGTCGGCGCCGCCGGTGGCGAAGGGGAAATTAAAGCGACCGCGGGTTTGAAATAGTCGCTGCCAGCCGCCCGGAACCGCCAAGTTGATAAACTCGCTAGCGATAGTGTTAGGGCGTAGCCCCTTAGGGTCGCCCATGGAGTCTTGGTAGGCGGGCACAATCGCTTTGTCGTCGTACCACATAGTCTGCGAATCTTTAATCGCCTGCTCGAGCGCGGCATCCTCGAGGTACGGCAACGCCTGCCGGTAAGTCTCCACTTGCGAGGGGGGAAGCAAATTTACAAAACCTGAACCAGGAGTCTTATTGTCGTCTTTAAACGCCGAACACACTTGTACCGTGCCAGAATGAGTGGGCTCGGCCAGACTGCCCGTGGCAATTTCGTGCAGGTACCATTGCGCGTGGTTTCCCGTACCGCCATTGCCGTTAGCGCAAACTTTTCCGTCTCGCGAGTTGTCGGTCGCAACTTTGCAGAAATCCAACCAAGCCGAAGATCCCATGAAGCCAGCGTCATTTGCCTTATCAATGTTGGTGGGCTTGAAACCAGGTTTGCCCTGGTCCAAGGTCAATCCGGTGTGACTGCAGACCACGCCGTGACCCGCGTGACGAGTGGCTTCAAAACAGTCGGCGCTGAGCAAAGGGTAGCGGCCGATCCAGTGGCGCCGTTCGACGTGCATCGCCATCCAGCCTTTGTCGCCATTTTCTTTACGTGCGCAGACCACTCCGGACTTGGCGGCAGCGATTGCGGCATCGCAGAGCGACAATGACGCAATGACGTTACCCATTCTCGCACCGTCTGCGGTGCGAATCAGTTCCGCCCCTCCTCCGGTTTCGCGACAACGCAAAGCGCTCTCCGCGTAGGCTTGTCCCCCGAAAAAGATTCCGGCATGCAGCGCAAAAAAACCAAGTAGGGCCTGGCGTTTCATGAGTCACCTCGAATGGCTTATCGGGATCTATAAATTGAAGAGTGAGCGTCGAGTTTTAAGGATAGCTATCGACGATAGAACTGAAGGAAAAACAGGTGAGGCATCTATCACAACTGTTAAGATGGTGTCTCGCATGAGAAGTCGGCGAGTTTTAAGCGGTCGGTGCGGCTGGCCAAGCCGGCGAGCCACGGTCACAACATCATGCGGCAAAAAATCCTATCCAAAAAAAAGGTGCCCCCATTGATTGGAAATACCACAAATATGGAGGAAAAATTTGGCCCAAAAACCTACGTGGGCCTTCGGGAGCGGCGTCTCTTTAGTGAATGAGGTACGATGGATAGGATGAAAATTTCGATCTTGATCATATCCCTTTTTATTCTGCTTAATCTCGACGTAAATGTTTTGGCCCAAGAGCCACAACCGGCCTCGGCTCACATAAAGATCAAAGGAAGGGGCACTGCAGAGGATGCCCTAGTTCCGGTTTATGACGTGCAAGTGGGTAGCGATCAAGGGTTGTCCGATCGGTTTTTACAGGAAAACCCCTACACTCTTTCTACTCCTAAACCATTCTTCTACAAAACCGATGTGGGAAAAGCAGGTGCGGCCGCTTTTTTGGTGGCGGGAGTTAACTGCGATTCCACTTTAGCGCGCGCGGATCTTACCATTACTGGGATTTCCATCAAAGAGCTCGAACGCTCCGCCCGGCCTCAGCATGCCCCTAACATGAAACTCTCGAATGAGGGTTTCATTTTGGAAGATGATTCCCTAAGAGATTGGCTTCTAAAAGACAACCGGACCGTTCGGAGCTTTGGTTTGACCCACCAACAAGTAGCGCTACCCGTCCTTCGCGCGCTCGATGCATTTCAGGAAAACTGGGTCAAAGGCAATCCGGTGGAAAATGGAGTGGTATTTAAAATCGATGGGCAAGCCTATACGGTTCGAGGTCAGGGAATGATGGACAAAGAGTTAGCGAGTCTAGCGGGCCGCCAAGACGCAAAAGCGGACCTACATTTTCGCCCGTTTCGAAAACGGGAACCCGTCCAAGAACGAACGAAGAGTGCCTACTGCCGCAGCGGATGGCTCGGTACCGGAGCACTTCAAGGAACCCCCTTTAACGACGATCTTTATACCGACCTAGTCATTCAAATAACGAACCCCAAAGGTGAGACGCAAATCATCGATGGGATAACCCCACATATGGCGTACCGGTATGGTTTCTACCAAGGCAATCCTAAGTATCGAACCGATCCCAAGGAAATAATTGCCTTCTTCGGATTGAAGAAGGATCCAAAAGACGATCCGTGGTCCAAATGCGCTGTC
>JAYSWN010000217.1:0-18189 GCA_043718025.1 Pseudomonadota bacterium | reverse complement strand
CACTCGGAATGAATGGTCTGGTTGACCGCGCGAAAACTCAAATGGGGTTGAATCCCCCCCGAAGGATCAACGTAAAAAGGGCTTCCCCGCTCGATTTTTAGGGTCGTGACCTGAACCGCATCCCAACGATTAAACACTGAAAAATCATAAACTTTCAAAAAGAGCGGGTAGTCTTTCGCCAGGCCGGCGCCCGAAGTGAAACTGGCGATTAGGCAAACGGCCAAAAGGCGGTAGCGACGCATGCCGCCCGTGTAACAGATATGGAGCGGACAATCCAACTAAGTTAAGCGGAATAATGCCATTCTATCGGTATCTACAGAAAGCGGGTACTGTCGCCGCGCATGAAAAACCCGTCACATGCCCAAGCCCTTTGCGCCGTACTCGGAGCAGCCTTTATCTGGAGTACTTCGTTTGTCGCGTCTAAAATCGCGCTGGTTGCCTTTCCCCCGCTGACGCTGGCGGCCGTCCGCTTAACCGTTGCGACGATACTTATTGGTCTAGTTGTCTTACTCAAGAGAGAGTTTGTTAGACCAACTTGGCCAGATTTTCTACGCCTCGGCGCCGGCGGAATATTTGGAATCACCCTCTACTTCGCGCTTGAAAATAAGGGGCTTCAGTTGGCATCCTCTGCCGACGCCGCTCTGCTCGTCGGCGCTTGTCCGGTGATCACCATTCTTCTAGAAGCGCTGATCTACCGTTTGCCGGTATCTGGGCTCAGACTCGTGGGGGCCGGCCTCGGCATTATCGGAATTTGCGTGATTATCGGCGGCGACCTCAGTTACTTTGGTGCCGATCGTTTAAAGGGCGATCTTCTTTTTCTGTTATCGGGGGTGAGTTGGACATTTTACAACTTCACTACCCGAACCGTGGTGAGCAAATACCCGCTAATGACCACAAACTTTTTTCAAACGCTGGTTGGGACCCTGGCTCTGTATCCCCTAGCGCTGTTTGAAACGCAGCACTGGAGTTTGGTCACTCTCCCCGCCGCAATCAGTGTTTTGTACCTCGGTCTATTTTGCTCGGTGATAGCGCTTCTGCTCTACACCTATGGACTGCGAAAGCTGGACTCCGCAACCGCCGTCGGAATGTTGAATTCAATTCCGGTTTTCGGAGTGATCTGCTCATTTGTTGTACTGCACGAAGAGGTGCTTTTTTTTGATGTTGTCGGCGGCCTTATCGTGATCTTGGGCGTTTCACTGACGGTCAAACGGTAAGCTCATTTCGTGGTCAATTCGGCAAGCTAAAGGGGCAATTTTGGCTGTGCGGCCTAACTGGGTGTGGGCTACTCCTCCCTCTTTACTTTTAGAAACCTCTGGACGTAGCTTCAGCGAAAAATCGGAGAGCGTTTTGCTCTCCTACTCGAAGGAGTTGAATATGAAGTTCTTACTGCCCCTATTGGTAGTGGCGTACGCCCTACCGGCACTCGCCAACCAGCCCTACCGTGGACCGCTGTTAACCCGCGACATTGGAAAAGAAGGTAGCAATCTGGGCCTCATTTCTAATTGTCAGCTATTTCAAAACAACCCCAATATAAAGTGGGACGTCGTTCGTAAGGACATCGCCATAGCCGTCAAGGATGGCGAAGAACCAAGGAACTTTGAAAAACGGCAGTACATAAAGTTCAATGCGCCGGCCAAGAGCTACGTGGCCTACCTGCCGATCCAAGAAGCCGACAAACCGCCGCGATTAAAACAAGTGGTTCTTTTCAGTGACGGTGGATCGTATGATTTGCTGAAAACCGATGCGGCGCGACGGCTGTTAAAAGTCATTACCGCCAACTGCGGCGCACTCAAACAAAACCAAGGCTCCAATGAACGGCAAGGCTTTGCCGCGGAGAGCAGCAAAGACGTTTTTGAATCGGCGGAATTCGAAGCCAACGGCACCGACTTTAAATAACGGGCAAAACCGATTTAATCATTTTCAAAATTCCCTGGGGCGGCCGTTGGCTCCCCGGGGATTTTTTTTCTGGGTTGAGAGTGACGTTGGTTTTCTAGCCTTTTATTTGAAAGTGTAGTCTAATTTCTCTACTGGAAGTAAGCGAACCCAAAGTCCCCGAATACAAGACCAAGAGTAAAGCCTATGTTGAGAGTTGGAGTGTTCGCTTACGAGTTTGAACACAAAAAAACTCATGACTTTTTGACGCAGCTCTTTCTCAATCGAATTTCTGTTGCCGTAGTGATCGCGGCGCCATTTGAAGATCTAGGCTTGCCGCCCGCAAAAACGCGCGTTAGTCCTCGTCATTTTGGGATGGCATCAGCAAAAACAATTAGCGAGCGGTTCGATTGGCCTTTCCATGTCGCTAAGCACAATAGTGCCGAATGCTCCGAACTTTTACGCCGATATAACGTCAATCTGGGCTTAATCTCGGGGGCCAGAATTCTGAAAGAACCAATCTTGTCGATTCCCGAACTGGGGATACTTAACTTTCACCCGGGCCTTTTGCCCGATGTACGTGGGCTCGACACTGTGCAGTGGGCGATCTTTCACAACAAGCCATTTGGGGTAACTGCGCACCTTATCGACGAAAAAATTGACCGGGGTCGCATCTTGGTCCGCGAAGAGATCCCACTTTATCCTGATGATTCACTGACAGATATTTCTCTACGCCTTCACGAGACTCAAGTTGCCCTGATCTCGCCTACCCTTCAACTCATTGCGGATAGACCACACGAGAAGTGGCCAAAGACAGAAGAAGGAATGCTGTTTAGAAAAATGCCTGCAGAGTTAGAAAGGCTCCTTCCCGAGCTACTTCGCCGGCGTTTGGCAAATGGGGATGAACCACCAACTCAGTTTCAAAAGTGGCACAAAGGTTCGGGGTCGTCGCCAGCAAATAGAGACCTAACTTGAACGCTTTCTTGGAAATATTTACAACTCTTCAACAGACAATTCAATCGAACCTAATAACCCTCCCAGCTCACCTACCGGTAATTCTTTCGCACCGGGTGGTGCTAACCGCCCACCTGTTCCAAATCGCCCTATTTGCGGTTGCCAGCTTTATCTGCATTCGTGCCTGGCCCTTGACCCGGGATCACCAGACGCAACAGGATTCGCAAAACTCAAGCCATTTCCTGCCGCGGCTCATTCTCAGCTGCGGTTTGATTCTTCGCGTTTGCGATCTGACCCAATTGTCTGGCGGTCAGCTCACGATGGATGAATTATCGATAACGCGAATTCTCAATACGGGATTGCTCACCGGAAACATGCCCTACAACGGGGCCACCAATGCAACCCACTCGCTTTTGGTACTTGCTTGGCAATGGCTTTTTGGAATTTCGCCGCTTGCGGTTCGAATTCAGGTTGTCACCATGGGGATGCTGGGCCTGCTCTGTCTGTTTTTGGCCATAAGGCGGCTGGGCGGTTCGCTTCTCGCGGTATGGACGACCGCTCTTTTGTCGATTTCGCTCTACGGAAGTTATTTGAATAAGATGGCGGTAGAGACCGGAACGCTTCTTTTTTACGTCCCCCTGCTTATTCTCCTCTATTCTCACTGGCGAACTCGGCCGTCGATTTTTTTGTCGGCCTCAATCGGATTCATCTTTTCTGCCAGCCTATTCACCTATCCAGCTTACTCCTTGGGCGCCTTGGCCTACTTTTTGGTCTTAACCACCGCGGCGTCTTTCTACTATTTCCGCAAGCGACCTAACCTCGACCGTACTTACGTGAAAGGATTCTGCGTCGGGTCTTTTTTTTTCTGCTTGAGCCTTGCCGCTTTCTTTTTCTGGCACCTAAAGCTATCGACCAGTCCAACACTTTTATTTCTATCCCCTGGGGTACCGACCTGGAAAACAGGTGACTATTTTTTTTCGGTCTACAAAATTCTCTACGAGTTATTGATTACTTGTGACAGCCCGATGACCTTTTTTCCTGCCCCATTCTTAGAACCTTTTCTCTTACCTTTTTTCGTGGCGGGTTTGCTAGAGTTGCGTTCAAAACAAAACTCCAAACCTCTTCTTGCGATTGCATTTTGTATCCCCTTGACGATTCTGCTCTCCGCACTGGGAAGTAATCTGCCCGGGGCACGCCGGGCGATTTTCATCTTAATTCCATTTTATTTCTTCAGCGCCCGCGGAATTTTGAAGGTAATGCCGCGCATTCGCCAACCGGCGCTGGGCGTCGTGTTCACTCACCTTTCTCTGTTCTATTTGATCTGGTTTCATTTTTGTTGCGTGAGCCCAATGTCGAGGCAGAACTTCTACCCTGGTTTTTGGGCGTTAGACGGGAAGGAAAAGGTTCCTATCAGTGACACACTTTTTTTAGATGAAATTCGTAACCACGATTTGGTCGTGATCGGAGACCCTCACTGGATGGAAATCGTCTACTATGAAAGTTTTAAAAGACTGGCTGAGTTTCTTAAACTGATCCCGCCGAACACACATGACATTGAGATTTTCGATCCGAATCAAATTGAATCGCTTCGCGCTGCTTTCCCTAAAAGACGCCAACAGGCGCTAATCTGGATGGATGCGGGTAATCTAAAAATCCTTCAGAATAAATTGAACGTTGCTCTCAATTGCAAATGGATCCCTCACGAGAAGAAGCCGTTATGGAAATGTATCTTCCGACCCGAGAATCTCCAGGCTTCGAAAAGCTAAAGCCGTTGTTCTCGGCGTCGCAGCTCCCAGAGTTGTTTGAACATAGTCCAACCATGGCGAAGGGGCTTTACCGTAGAAGGGCGTTGCTCTGGCTTGAGAACGACGGGCATTTCACGGACCTCCCACCTCTGTTGTTCGGCTAAATTTACCAATTCCGTTGTAAAAAAAAAGTCATTGGCTCGAACCGTTATCGCTTCCCCGACCAAGTCAGCGCGCAAAAATAAAGTGCCTTGTGAATCTCTCACTTTCGCGCCTAAAAGAGCCCTTCGTGCGGTTTGAAAACAAAAACTCATAATCCACCGATACCAGGCTCGTTTGACTCTACTTAAAGAATGAGATTTTGAGCCGATGGCCAGAGCAATATCCAAGGGCCCTTGTAAATAACTCTCCAGATCCGAAAATCCAAAGGGAAGATCGGCTGCCGTAAACACCACGCGCCATGAAGCACTGAGGGCGGGCAAATTCTCCAGCCCTAATCGATAAGCGGCCCCCATGCCCGCATTATTGGTGCTAAAACACTTTACCGAAAAGGTATCAGACTCTTCGGTCAGCTCTTTTGCCAGTCGAAACGACTGATCTCGGCTACCGTTCTCGAGCAAATACACCTGACTGCCGGGAAAGGATTTTAAACCATCGCGCAGCGCCGCAACCGTCTGGACCAGTATTTGAGCTTCATTGTGGATGGGAACGAGATAGATGAATTTTATTGATTCATCTTTTTTACACTCACTTTTTTTAAGCATAAAAATCAATTCTTCAATGGCTTGTTTGTAAGAAAAAAACCAAAAGCCGGGCGAATAATATTTTTTAACACGCTAAATCCGTCGATGCGGTACTTCCAGGCAAACTTTAAGAAATCTGCAAACCTAAGATTTGCCAGAAATACTGAGACGTATCCCAGCAACTGAAGAACTTCCATCTTGCGTCGACTGATCCCTTCAAATTCAAGGGCGTTACCAACTTGTTTATTGTAATCATTCCAGTTGAGGCTTTTCAAACGGTACCCTTTTTCGCGGCGATTGGCCCATTCCCAAATTTTAGTACCGGGATAGGGAACCATAATCCCAAAGATGGGTATTTGGGGATTCAACTTAACCGCCAACTTGATTGAACGTAGGGCCGTTTTCCAGGTTTCGTTGGGTTGTCCTAAAATAAAGTAGCTGGTCACCTTTACGCCGCATTTTTTCGCCAGGGACATAATACGGCGAATTTGGCTTAGATTGGTTCCTTTGCCAATTCCCTGAAGGATAGCTTCGTCACCACTCTCCAGGCCGAAACCAAGTGAGGTACAGCCGGTATTGGCGATTTTTAGCAAGAGCGCCTCGTCTACCGTATTGATGTGGGTCTGCGCGATAAATTGCAGATGAGAACTCTTGCCAAAACCGATTTCGCTTAGGCCATCCAAAATTGCGTGGGCGCGGTTTCGATCAATGGTAAAGATTTCGTCACAGATATTGAATTCTGCCTTGCCTGCATTTCTCCGAACCAGCCACTCCACTTCTTTGAGAAACTGATCGACCCCTCTCTTTCGAACGATGCGCCCATTCGGATTTTGACAAAAACTACACGCAAAAGGACAGCCTCGCGCGCTCATTACCAGATACTGAGGGCTGACCGGCAGCAGGTCCCAAGCCGGCATCGGTAAAAGGGTTTGGTCAGAAATATTACTGCGAGCCATGGTCTGGCGATAGGGCGAGGAGGGGATGGCCTCGAGATAACCTATTCCCTTAACTTCCGACAGGGGCCTTCCCAAACTTCCATCCAGATGTTGAATCAGCTCAAGAAAGGTTTGTTCACCCTCCCCAATCACCGTGAAGTCGAACTGGGAAAATTCGCGAAGCGATCTTTCCGACATCGCGGTGGAGTGGACGCCGCCAAGAATATTAACCACCGTCTTTGCGCAAGTCGCGGCCACTTCATGGGCGATCGCGGCCACTCGGGCACACTGAACCACTTCATTGGTAAAAGCGGTATAGCCGATGGCGTCCGCTTGAAAAGCCAGCAGTCGCCTGCGGATTTCCGAGTAATCAATTTTCTCGAATTTGGCGTCGATGAGCAACAGATCACCGTAACCGTGGTGGCGAAGGTAGGCGGCCAAACAAGCTAAGCTGAGGCGCGTAAAACTCGGGGTGTCATATGTGGGTTCGTAGATCCCTTTTGGAGGAGCGTTGATCAGTGCTATTTTCATTTTTCCGCCGAAGTATAGCACGTCGGTGAACCCCATTACCCGCGGGCAAAGGCTAACTTAAATAGAGAGGTTTTTCTAAGCTGCGATTACAATCGAGCGGTGAATCCTCGTCAGAAGCGTTGGGCAGTTATTGGTATTACGTTTCTTATTGTCGTTTGCTCATTTCGCCTTGCCTCTTTGCCAATCGCAAAATGGTTGCTAGCCCGCTGGCAAAACCACACCCCCTTGCCGGGGGTGCGGCTAACGCTAAAGACGCTTGCCTACGCCGGCGGCGGGGTAGAGCTACAACTCAATGGAGCCGCCCCGATTTTGGTTCCGTTCAATTGGCGTTGGAATCTCTTTCCGCCGTCGGTTTCACTGCGGGTGAAAGAGCGCTGGAGGGAATTGGCGGCGGGGCCCAACGCCGTGCTGGGGCCCATGGTGGATGCGGAGGTACTGCTGCCATTCTGGGGAGAATGGAAACTCAAAGGCGACTTTGGCGCCAACGGGCTACTAGCCGGGAGCAACCCTATTTCGCTGGGGCTCGAAGGAAACGTTTTGCTTTCGCCCTCGGGAGGAAGTGGCCGCATCAGCCTGCTAAAAGAAAAGACCAAACACTTCGCCGATTGGACCATTTCAAATATCCACGAAGTGCCGTTACTCTTAAACCTCTCCTGCGGAGAGAAGCTGACGCCCTGTGCGGCGCGTAAGTTTGGCCGTGGCGTGCTGCAGGTCGGAAGCGTGCAAAGCCTCTGGAAAATCAATTTGAACGAAGAGCCCGGACAATTTTTAGTTACCGGTAGTGTTTCAGGAATTCGTCCCGCAAATTTTTCTGCGCTTGAAAATCTGCCGCCCTTTGTTTTCTCCGGCGTACTTACGGCCAAAGGGAATTTGCGGGGAGCTGGCGATTTTACGTGGTCTTTAGGATCGCCGGATTTTCCGTGGACCGCGCGCGGCCAGGGGTCAACGCAGGATTGGCAGCATGGGCACGCCACCGTGGAGCTCCCGGTGATTTTTCAAACCGAAGTTCCCCTTCCCGCTTGGCTGAAAAAAGTAGCTCCCGGATTAGACGGGTTAGGGGGAAAGATTGTTGCTTCAGCTTCCGCCGATTGGAAGGGTAACGGCGCGCGCGTGACGTCTCGGATGCTCTCTTCGGGAGTCACCGGGGAATGGAACGAAATTCCTTTTTCACTGGGTAAGGTTCAAATTTCAGGGGAGCTTTACCCGCGGGTTCGCAGCCTTGGTGAAAATCAAATTCAAGTCACCTCGGTGGGGAAAAAAGTTCCGTTCGAAAATGCATCGATTCGACTGAGTTGGAAAGCGGCAACGTCGGTGGCAATCGCCGAGGGGCGGGCTCAGTTTGCGGGAGGCACTTTACGGTTGGAGCCCTTTGCCTGGGCCATCTCCAGAGGACGCGCTGCATCAAGGGTGTTTTTAGAAAATGCCGAACTCTCCCTGCTGGCCCCGCTGGTTTTTGGGGAAAACGCGCAAGGTTCGGGAAAATTGAGCGGCGTCATCCCTTGGTCGCTTGAAAACGGCGACTTAGAAATCGATAATGGGGTGATTCGTAATGAGCAGCCGGGCCGTTTGAGTTATCGTGATCAGAGCACCGTGCACCTCAAGGAGAAGATCGAATTTCTTGATGAGTTCAACGATCTTCTCGCCCAGGGGCAACAAATGTTGGTGCTGAAGGCGTTGCATGATTTTCATTTTTCGTTGCTTCGCCTTACCCTGAACAGAAAGCGCGATACGAACATGTGGGTGGGGCTTGAGCTTAAGGGATACAATCCGAACTTAGCGAAAGGTCAGCCGTTCGAAATTTCTCTGCCGATAACGGGCCAGATTGAACCCCTGATCAGAGAAACTGTAATGAAAGCTTTTTTAGGGAGATAACATGAAACAAATTAGGATCTACGCGGTTGCTGTCCTCGCGATGGGGGCCGGACTCTCGTGCACTCACCGGGTGCAAATTGAGCCGTCCGATAAACCCTTCGTGGTGAATCTTAACGTTAAGGTGGACCACGAGGTAAGATACAAAGTAGAGGCTCAGAATGAGGATCTACTCAACCTCGAGGATCAGGTGCTAAAAAAGTCTAAGAAAGTGAAAGGAGCAAAAAAATGAACCGCCCTACCCCATTCTTTTTTTCGATTCTGGTTTCAGTTTTGATCGCCGGACCCGCGATGGCCGAGCTTGAGTCGATGAAGGCCCGCTTGCCCCAAATCGTGGAGATGAAAACAAAAGGCATTATTGGTGAGCAAACCGATGGCTACCTCGGACTGGTCAAAGACGACGCTACGGCCAAAGCACTGGTAGAGGCAGAGAATGCCGATCGCCGACAGGAGTACGGCAAGCGGGCCGCGGTCCAGGGGCAATCGGTAGAAGCCCTCGCTGGAATTTTGGGCGAGGCAATCGTAAGGCGGGAGAAGCCCGGTAGATTTATCCGCAAGGATGGCGGATGGTCGAAACAATAGCGGCGTTAAGCCCCGTCTCCCGCCGTTAATTGAAGCGGTAGCTCAGGTACAAAAGTGCGCCGTTGAGCGAGGCGCTGGAGATCACCAGCGTGTTGAGATCCAAAACGCCGTGGTGATCGTAAACCAGGTGCACGCCCCACTGCGGGGCGAATCGGTAACCAACCCCGGCACGGAAAGCGAACTGCCACAGCGCGTTTATTTTTCCGAGCAGCGGCGAAAACACCAAGTACCAAGGGCCAAAGTAGGCGGTAGTTGACGTGCGTACGCCGAAACCATACTCCGCCTTCACGCCCGACCCCGCCGATCCCAGCAGTACGGGGGAGATCGCCGCCGAGAGGTGGGTGGATCCTAAATAGAAAGAAGGTCCTACGTCGAACTCGAGCAGAGAACTTCCGCCTTGAGTAAAGTAGGTGGTGTTGAGGCTTGCGCCAAAGTGGTCGTAACGAAAGGCACCCACCGCCGAGCTGCCAAAGGTACCGCCAGAAAGCAGCCCCGCTCCAAGGTCTACGTTGAACGACGGAAGATCCCAATAAAACGTGTACGGATCTTGTCCCCCTCCCCCGCCATCATAGTTGCGCGGTCCGTCCACCACGGTGAGAAGCGGGCCGGAGGCGAGCAGCAAAACGTAGAGTAAAATCTTAGCCGACTCTTTCGCGCGCTGCTCCTGCCGCTGTTTACAGTAGGGCACCGCATTTTGCTGACACTGCGCTCGACACGTTTCGTTGGCGCAGCTCGGCAGACAAGTCTCGAGAAAGACCTCTGGGCAAGGACGTTCGACCACCTTTTCCGTGATCGGCTCCGTTTTGAGCGGACGGTGCTTTAGATCTTTGTACTCTTTTAAGCCCTCTGCATGCAGAGGGGTCATCAAGCAACACGAGATCAATAGGGCAGTGATTTTTTTCATTGAACGACAATCCTACCATAGCGCTCCGCCTTAAACAGTTGTCGCCAAAGTATCTAGAAACTCCCTGCCGATGGTCTGGGAGTTGGGTCGCGCCGTCGCGCGAAACAAAAACCGACTGATCACGGTGGCACCGGTGGGATCAAACTTTGTGGCCGCGCTGGCCGCGCAGGCAAATAAATTGGGACTAGGAGTTGAAGTGATGCACTTTTCTCCGGTGGAGACGCCGCAGACGGTTGGCTTGCGGGTCCCCAATTAACGGGGAGTAGGCTCTTTTTTCTCGACGGCGGCTAGTGTTTTCAACTCGCTCAGCGCAACCTGAATGTCGTCAGGAATCGAAAGGCCGGCGCTGCCAGAGTAACCGAAATAAATTGAAGACTCGTAAGCCTGGTAACACGAGCGGGCCACGGGACTATGCGGACGCTGGCGAACGCAGGCCTCGTAAAAGACTTCGTGCCACGGCGCACTCTGTAGCTCACCCAAAACTTCGTACGACTTTCCCAGGAGCAAAAGCGCTTCGGTCGACAGCTTGCCCTGCGGCGCCACACGCAGCTGTTCGTGCAATAAGGCACTGGCGCGCAGATAAAGAATATCGGCAGATCGATCGACCACGAAGCTCTGTTTGGTCTTGGCGTCATCCATCAGTTTTTTTGCTTTACGGTAAAGCGCGGCCTCGGTGGTTGGCTTCTTTTCCTTTTCCTTTTTCCACGCGAGTAACGAGGCCTTCCAATCTTGGGAGTTTTGAATCGCAAACTGCGGGCCGTCAATTTTTGCCGCCGCCTCTAAAATGCTAAGCGCCTTATCCGGATCTTCTTTCACCCGTACCGCCAGAGTGAGCGCCTGCTTTACGGCTCGACTCCAGTCCAAGGGGTTTGCTTTGGCAAAGGCTTGATCGGAGGTGAGTTTAATTAACGTATCGATGGCGCCATCAAAATGTCGGGTAGCGGCTAGAAATTGGGCTTTCTCAAATGGCGGCAAAGCCTCGGCTTCGGCCGACAGCGGAGCGGTTGGAAAATCGGGGCCCGAAGAGTTTCGGCTGTGGCAGGCAATACAATAGGCCGGTGTGTTTCTTAATATGCCTTTACCATACTCAACATAACCTTCCTTAATTGCGTGGTACCCGCGTTTAGACTCTCGGGCAAAAAGACCTTGTACGAAGGTGAGGGTAGGATCCCCGTCGGGCGCCAGAAGGGTCTCTTTACCTGGGTTCACCCCAAGGCTCTTGGCCAACTCCGCAATTTTTTTTGCACTCTTTTCGACGTTGGCTTTATTGTCGCCGGTGGGCCTACTCACTTCGGGCAACAGATCGTTAAGCGCCTTAGCCATCTCCTGCATGTGCGCATTCCACTTGCGCAGAGCGCCGAAACTTTGGGTGGAGAGTAAAAACAGACTGAGAACCGCCACCACCTGAAACACGTTCCTCTGGATCATCGTAGCCTCGCAATTTTTTTTGAGTACCGAACTTTGATTTTATTTCGCCCGTTTTCTAAGTTTTCGTTTCCTCTACGGCGCAAAAGCTTTGAAATAATACCGTGGGCCGGGCACCGCTGTCCTGCGAAAAAGAATTGTTAAGCGATAAGTTCACGAATCGTGCCCGCCACACTCCCCATTAAACCGCTCCTCACCCCTGACCATGGCGACAATCCGACCCACGGGGGACAATTCGTCTCAGCCCCCGGCTTGAAAACTGGGCAATTGCCTTGCATAAGTTATAAACACGCATGAGGGCCCCTAAGATGAATAAAAAACCAAATCCTTTCATTGACCCTATGCGACATTTCAGAACCCGTTTCGTAATCTCACGCGCACGTGATTTGTTTTACCACCCGTTATTCTGGTTTCTCACGGTGGCCGCAAATGGCTCCATGTTAGCCGGGGCGCTTTCGGTACACTGGCTTGAGCATGACACCAATCCCGAAATGAATTCTTTCTTAAATGCCCTGTGGTGGTCGGTATCAACGGTGACCACGGTTGGTTACGGCGACATCACTCCGCAAAGCGTTCCCGGCAGAGTGATTGGCATGTTCTTGATGATTTTTGGTACGGCGGTGTTCGGGGCGTTTACTGCGTTGTTCGCGGCGGTGCTGCTTGAATCGGACTTGAACGAAGTAGAAAACGAAATGCACGAATTGCAAAAATCGGCTAATCGGCGCCGTCGGCGGCGATAGGAAAGCGCAAATAAAAGGTTGAACCTAACTCAATTTCAGATTTTACCGCGATGCTTCCGCCGTGGTTTTCCATTATGCGCTTGCAGCTGGCCAAGCCGAGTCCGGTGCCGGGAAACTCAGACTGGGACCGACCCCGATAGAAAACATCAAAGATCTTTTGCAAATCCTGCGCTGGAATTCCCACGCCATTGTCGGATACCAAAACTTCAAGACATTGATCGGTGGTTACGGCCGAAATAGTCACCTTCGGCACTTGCCGATTAAATTTAAGGCCATTGGCGATGAGATTGACAAAAAGTCGCCGCAGCTGAAACTCGTTGCCGTTCACCGTGGGTAACTCGCCCACGGTAACTTTGGCGCCGTTCGCTTCGATCTCCGGACGCAAAACCTCTAACGTATCCGCCAAAACTCTATTAAGTGAAACGCCCTGTAATTGGAGGCTGGCGCAACACATATGGGAGTAGTCGAGCAAGTCGTCGATTAGCGCCTGCATACTTTTAGACTCACTGACGGCAGCCTTCAAATACTCTCGCCCTTTTTCATCCAGGGCGTCACCGCACACTCTTTCAATCATTTGGATGTACAGCGAGGCCCGACGCGCGGGGGCTTTTAGATCGTGAGAGGCCACCGACGTAAACTCTTCTAGCTTTTTATTCTGCTCGGCCAATTGGTCCGCTTTAGCGCTGAGTTCGCGCTCAGCGCTCTTCATATCCGTGACGTCGAGAAAGGTGCAAAAGACCACTTGGCCTTCGGAGTCCACGATATGCACCAAGCTAAAATTAACTCGCACCCACAACTCAACCCCGTCGACGCGAAGCTGATGAAACAAACCTTGTTGCGGGGTTTTCCCATTTTCGATTTTGGTCAGAATTTCTTCAAGCTGTTTCCACTGTTCTACTTTCATCAGAAGGCTAAGGTCAGTTCCCAAAACTTCGGCTTCTAAATTTATTCCGTAAAGTGCCAAAAACGCCCGGTTAACCCTTAGAATTTTTCTCGACTTAGAAATCAGCGCCGCCCCCACCGGACAGATTTCAAAAAAGGTTTTAAAGTTTTGTTCGCTCTGCTTTATCAATTGCTCATGCCGTTTTCGTTCGGTGACGTCGCGCACTGCCGCCACGACGAAAAAAGGCTCACCGGGAGGACTTGGGCTAAGGCTAATCTCTACAGGAATGAGGTTACCGTTTTTATGTCGCCCATGCAGATCCCGATTTTTACCCATGGGGCGAAGCACGGGGTCAGCAAGATAATTTTCGGTGAGTAACCGGTGACTCTCTTTTATAGCCCGGGGAACGAGAATTTCGCTCGCTTGCCCCAACAGCTCTTCCTTCTTGTATCCGAAGAGCGACCCAACCCGATCATTAACCAGCACAATCTGCCCTTCGCGGTTGATGAGGATCAAGGCGTCGGGTGCCGCTTCGAATACGGTACGAAACCAAACGTCTTTTATTTCTGCGATTAGGGGCTTCATGGCGCGGTGTGTAGCAACGAACGTGCCACCCTACCTGCCTTTTTGGAAATGGCGTTTCACAGCGTGGAGTAAGGCCGATACGTCGATTGGTTTGGTCAAAAAATCGGAGCAGCCGGCCCGGTAGCATTTCTCTTTCTCTTCGATCATAGCGTGGGCGGTTAGCGCGATAATCGGCTTGGTGTATCCGCTCTGCCTGAGGCTTGCCGTGGCAGCGTAGCCATCCATTAGCGGCATCTGCAGATCCATCAGCACAACGTCGAATGCCTTTGCGCCAGCGAGTTCAACGGCTTCGGCTCCGTTTCGGGCTACTTCGACAATCGCCCCTGCCAGATTTAAAAACTTGGTCACCAACTCTTCGTTATCGGCGTGATCCTCAGCCAATAGAACGCGAACGCCATCCAGCCGCAAAGTAAAAGGGTTAACCGCGTCGGCCAATGGCGACTCCAAACTTTCGGCCAGGCGCAAGGCATCTAAAGATCCTGGAGCGACGGAAAGAGTAAACACGCTACCCTGCCCCGGCTCACTTGAGGTGAGCACCAAGTTTCCCCCGAGCGCCTTGGCTAAACGACGTGAAAGCGCCAACCCCAGGCCGGTCCCCCCGTATTTTCGGGTGGTCGAACTGTCCGCTTGCACAAACGGCTGAAAGAGTTGGGCTTGAGCTTCTACAGAAATTCCGCATCCGGTATCGCGTACTTCGAAGCAAAGAAGCCCGGCTTCTAACGAAGGCGCTTTTGCCAAACGCACCGTGACCGTAATTTTTCCGGAGTCGGTAAACTTGATCGCATTGCCAATAAGGTTAACCAAAACCTGATGCAGTCGTTTCGGGTCAGAAACGATCTTGGCGGGAATGGGCCGCTCAACCACCATTTCAACCGCCAGCCCTTTTTCGTTAACCTGACCCTCTAGCAACGAAAGCACACTCTCTAGCTCTACCAGGGGCGCAAACGCCAACTGCTCGATCTTAAGGGCACCCGCTTCCACTTTAGAGAGATCGAGAATGTCGTTGATCAAATCGGTTAGGTTATCGGCATTGCGCTTGATCTTGGCACCGTAGTCTTTTCGTTCCGCGTCGGTTTTACAATAATGAGCGAGCATCTCGACGTAGCCTAAAATCCCTGCCAATGGCGTTCGGATCTCGTGGCTCATGTTCGCCAAAAACTCGCTCTTCGATCGGTTGGCAGCATCCGCGGTCTCGCGCGCGATCTTCAACTCGCTCTGAATTCGCTTGCGATCGGTAACGTCGCGAATTGAACTGGTCACCAGCAAGCCTTGACTGGTGGGGAGAGGACTTAAGCTAATTTCAACCGGAAATTCAGAGCCGTCTTTACGCCGGCCAAACAAGTCCATGGAGGCACCCATTGGCCTAACGTGAGGAGCGGCAAAATAGCCATTTCTCTGTCCAATGTGCCGTTCTCGAAATCGCGCTGGCAACAAGGTTTCGATTGGTTCGCCAACCAGCTCATTCCGATCGTACGCAAATACTTTCTCCGTTTGTCCGTTAACGAAAACGATCGTACCGCTTCCATCAACCACGACCATCGCGTCCGGGGCCGCCTCAAGCAGGCTTTCAAAGGTTTTTGCGTCCCAAATCATTTTCATGCTGAGTTCCCTTTAATCCAACTGGCACCGATTGCAAAAGACATTCCCACGCATGGCATGACCTGTGCTGAGGGAGCGGTATAGCGACGGAATTCCCCTGTTTTGACCCTGAACGGGCTTTTCAGAGTAAGAATATGGAGACATTTAGTCTCTTGAAGGGTTATTTTGTCCCGATGAAACGACGAGAAAGAGGGTGGCGGATGAGTCAGACAAAAGGTCATGTGGTTGTAGTCGATGACGAAAAAGAGATGCGCGGGCTACTTCAAGATTTTCTTACCTCGCAAGGTTACTTTGTCAGTTGCTTTAGTTCGGCGTTGGAAGCGCTAACCGCGCTTCGCCCAGGCGGCGCGTTTGAAGCGGGCAAGGGTCTTGAAGTGGACGTAGTCATCTCCGATTTAAGAATGGCCCAACTCGACGGCATGCAGTTTCTAAAAACTATAAAAGGAGAACGTCCTGAACTGCCAGTGGTTTTAGCGACCGCCTTTGCCAGTGTGGATACGGCAATCGAAGCCATGCGCAATGGCGCCTACGACTACATCGTTAAGCCGTTCAAGCTGGCTGAGCTCAGCGTGATCGTTGACCACGCAATTGAGCGAACCATTCTGACCAAAGACAACACTTTGCTTCGCCAACAGGTGAAAAAGAGTTGGAGTTTGCATCAAATGCTCGGCAAGAGTGCGAGCATGAAGGTGGTATTTGATCTTGTCGTGCGCTTGAGCCACTCGACGGCAAACGTGCTCATCCACGGCGAAAGCGGTACGGGAAAAGAGATGGTGGCCCAAGCCATTCATTCAACCGGTCCAAGGGCCGGTAAGCCCTTCGTCGCCATCAATTGCACGGCGATTCCTGAGACCCTGCTTGAATCTGAGCTTTTCGGTCACGCTAAAGGATCCTTCACCGGAGCCCTCAATCGCAAAAAGGGGCTCATCGAAGAGGCGCACGGCGGCACGCTGTTTCTCGACGAAATTGGCGACATGAGCCCGCCGCTACAGGCTAAGTTATTGCGGGTGCTCCAAGAAAGAAAAATTCGACCGGTTGGCGACAACACGATGGTAGATGTCGACGTGCGGGTGATTGCCGCCACCCATAAAGATCTGAAAGCGGCCATTCGCGATGGGCTATTTCGAGAAGATCTTTACTACCGCCTGAGCGTTATTCCCATCGCCCTTCCCCCGCTGCGCGAAAGACCGGAAGACATCCCGTTGCTTGCTGAACATTTTCTTGAAAAATATTCGGCCACTAACTTGGGGCCGGACGGCAAACGTATTAAGGGATTCACAAAAGCCGCTTTGGCTAAACTGGTAAGCCTGCGATGGCAAGGCAACGTTCGCGAATTAGAAAATATTATCGAACGCGCGGTGGTGCTGTGTCCCCATGACGTCATTGATAGCAGCGACATTCCCGACGCTGAAGCGGTAAGTCCAGAGATTGCCACGAAGTCGTTGACCCAAGATTTTCCAACGCTGGTTCAGCTCGAAGAGCGTTTCATACGCACCGTGCTCGATAAAACTGCGGGACGAAAAGACAAAGCAGCGCAAATTCTTGGCATCAACCGCCGCACCCTATACCGAAAAGAGCGTGAGTACGGTTGGGTTAGCGAAGATCCTGCCGAGGGCGAAGGCGAGTCTGAAGCCGTTCATTAAATTCCCGAGGGCTTCGTGCTAACATTACGTTTAACCTTTTTGCTCCAAACTTTTCAGCGAGGTAATTTGTGAGATTCCCCTTTGTTGCCACGATTCTATTTTTAACGGCATTCTCTCTACCCCACCAAGCCCAAGCGGCCCAACCCTCGCCGCCGGCGAGCGAAGACATGAAAGCATTGAAAATTCTGGCCCGAAATTGCGCCGGATGCCACCAGGCGGCCGACCACCCTGGAGCCATGTTTCTCAATCAAGAGCAGCTGACGCAGCCCGAAACCATTGCCTTAATTCGCAAACTGGTCGAGACCAGCCAGATGCCTCCCGCCCACCGCGACTTTAAGACCTCGAAAGACGGTAAGGCGCTTCTTAAGTGGCTTAAAAAGCAGCCAAAATAATTTGTCTGCCGCGGCGCTTACGGGTTTCAATGTGATTCATGACGGCGAGTGGAACGGGGGTGCGGGGAGTAGTTGCTCTCGTACTGCTCATGGAGGTTGGGTGGCGCTTCCACCCGGGCGTGTTTTGAGCGCGTAGTGCAAGGCCGGGCGTTGGCGGCATGACGGCTAGCCAATCGAACTAAATCAAAAGCGTCCCACCCGTTTTCGGAGTTTTTTTTAAATTTTTCTTTCCGGAAAAAGGAGATAAAAAAATTCAGAGGCATTTCAACGGCAGAAAATTTCCGTAGATAGTGTCTCAAAAGTGTTATTTCGCCGTCATTGCGCACGCAGTGCGGCTGAAGCAACCCTTTAAATATGAGTTAAGAGGGACGTCGACAAAACCAAGCAGGCCAAAGGTTGCCGCGCCTGCTACGCAATGACAGGAACGCGGCTCTACATAAGGTTTTGAGACACTCTCTTCTGAATCACAGCATTCGCTAGCAGCGCCAATACAGGCGGTGCGGCAACGTCGCCCAATCCCCGCCGCCGTTCGCCATGGCGTTGTAAGCCGCCAAGGGGCACAATGTTCGTTTGTTTCACGAGACAACCGGCGTTGTGACCAAAAACGTTGGCTTGATTTGCACCATCTCGTTGCGGTCGCACGCGGCGGGCTTAACCAAATCGAGAATCTAGTGTTTCTTTGTCACCGCCACCACCGCGGAGTGCATGGATTGAATCACTCGCCGTCATAAAGAGAGGGCTTCAGCGTCGGGACAATTTGGCTCGCAAGGGCAAAAAGAGTCTCATT
>JAYSWN010000216.1:0-2750 GCA_043718025.1 Pseudomonadota bacterium | reverse complement strand
TTCCGGCCGGAAAGGGGATGGGCACCTTCTTCGCCTTCTTGTTCTGTCGATGGAAGTTTCGAAAAGAAGACGCAAAATCTTAATCGCAAGTGCTGGCTTGATAATTCTTACGATGCTTCAAGCTATCGGTCTTATTCCTTCCGGAGTTTTTGAGTAGAACTCTTGTCGCCCGTGGAAAACTGAAGCAAAATGGCCGCTATGAATTGCTCCCTAGCCTTGGTTGCCTCTTTACTGATTTCCTCCGTGATTTCGGCCGAGACACTTGTGGTGAAGTCGTTTAAAGCCGCCGTCTATTCCTCGCCCTTAGAAAAGGGAAAGGCGGTTCTCCAACTAGAAAAAGGAAAAAAGCTTGAATCCGAGGGAGGACCGGAAAACGGATTCTACTCGTTGAAAACAAAAACGGGCCGCAAGCTTTACATTAAGCAGTCCGACGTCACCGCGCCGGAAGAAGATCTTGAGAATGAACTAAGCGTCAGCGAGGGTTCACCAAGTTTCCCGCGTTTTCGATTCGACGGCGGAGCCACCACCGGAATCTCAAACGCCGGTAGTTTTTATGAGTTTAATCTTGGTATCAGTTATTACTTTAAGCCGTGGCTCAGTTGGCGCAATGCCCCGTTCTACAGATTTCAATCGGGAGCCGCCGGAGCATTCGGCTTAGATAGCTCGTTTCGCGGGCAAACCGCTTTGGCTCTGGCACCAGAATTTTCTCCGCAACTCTTTCTGGGGGCCGGATTTCGGTTGATCAACACCGGGGCCAATGCCCCGTTCATCGAAGGTGGGCTTGGGTTTAGATTTGGCCGCGTGCATACGCAAATAAACGTAAAATACATTGCGGCGAGTTTAGTTAAAGCGGGCGGCAACAACGAAGTGCTATTTACCGGCGGCGTTGCCTTTGGCGGCACTTTCTAAAATGGCGCCTCTGGCTAGCTCTCATAGCGATGGGCAACGTGCGAAGAGCCGGTAAATACAAAAGGGGGCTCAGGTTTCCCTGGCCCCCCTGTTAAATATTACTTATGAATGTTTAAAAGGAAGAATCCAATGTGCCATCGGCGTTGTAACGCACAACCATGATCCAGCTATTGCCAAGGTTATCGTGTGCGGTACCGCCCACGATCGTCTTGTCGTTCGAATCAACGGTCACTGAGTTGCCGTACGAGCGCGCCAGTACCGTAGTGAGGACAACCCCACCTGCCCCAAATGAGCTATCCATGCTGCCGTTGGTATTGAGGCGAACCGTGGCCGTCGTTGAATTTGAATTGGTGGTGCTGAGTGAATATCCCGCCACTACGATTTTACCGTCAGTCCGAATGACTACGCCGGCGGCATAATCGCTACCGCCAAGGTTTAGCAACACTTTACCGGAGCTACCGAATGTTGAATCCAATGTTCCGTTGGCGTTAAATCGGACAATCAATAGGCGTCCTACCAATTTTTTTGCGATTTTTACAAAGCTTTGGCCAACGCCGACGATCTTGCCGTCGCTTTGAATCGCGATGGAATTGAGTTCGTCATTGTATGCCCCAATGGTGGTTAGTATTTTTCCGGTGCCGCCGAAGCTGGTGTCCAAAGCCCCTGAGCTCAAATAGCGGGCGGTGGCTAAATTGTATTTCGTGCCGTTGTATGCTTTGCCGCCGATAACAATTCGGTTAGCCGAGTCGGTTACTACGGATTTAGCCAAGTTGGCTGTGGTGCTAAACGCGGTGGTGACCACTCCGCTGCTTCCGAACGATGAATCCAGAGTACCATCTGGGTTATAACGAACTAAGGCTGCCGAAGAGGGGCCGGTAGTTCGAGCCCATCCGGCCGCAACGATCTTGTTGTCCCAAGGCTGTTCAACTACGCTTAATGCTGAGCTATCGGCGAAAGGTGAAGTTGAAAGCGCCGTCGTTACTTTCCCCGTTCCACCAAAACTGGTGTCTAAACTGCCATTGTCGTTATAACGGACCAGGCCAAAAAGGCCCCCTTCATTGGGTAAATACGTGTTACCGGCGAGCACGGTTTTTCCGTCTAATTGTCTAATTGCTCCGAGCGCCGAGTTTCCCCCGCTGCTTCCATAAATATCAACCATCAGGGTGGTAGCCACCGATCCGACACCGTTAAAGGAGGTGTCGAGTAAACCGTTGCTAAGAAAGCGCACCGCCGCAAACTGAGTAAAGTAACTCCCCGCGATCGGATCGTAGGCGTAAGTGTTGCCCGCAGCGAGAATGCTGCCATCGGGCTGAACGTAGACAGACCTACCGCTGTTAGTATTCTCGACGACTGCGGAGAGTTCAATCCCCCCACTGGCCAATGCCACCGGCGTAGTGCCAGTAAATAAACACAACGCGCTTGAAAAATAGAACAGGTGCTTACGGTAATTCATTTTTTTCCCCTGGATTTTAATTGGTGTTTTTAGTGATTGATGGTTTCGAACTTCCTGCGGTGCTAATTTAGCAACGGTCGTGCCGCGCGTTACCTCTCTATCGGCGCAAATCGGAATACGCATGAATACATGCAATATCAGTTACTTGGCAGGTTCTCGCGAATCGGGCGGCTGAGTAATCAATTGTGAAAAACCGGTATTTTAAAGGCGGATAGCTAACGCTTGTACGCTGGCGGGGCTCTATCTTCTTTTAGTGGGCGCGTTATCGCTCTCGTCTTGTAGAGGGCGCGTTATCGCTCTCGTCTTTGCGAGGCCGCAGGCCGAAGCAATCCTCACACGGTGGAATAAAGGTTATTCCATGGAAATTTGTTGGTAAGCCGATGTAAAG
>JAYSWN010000215.1:0-2750 GCA_043718025.1 Pseudomonadota bacterium | reverse complement strand
CCTCTTCGCCTTCTTTGGGCAGTTGCACGTAGGTGATGTCGCCTAAAGCCTCTTGGGCGAAGTCGGTAATGCCCACGGTAACGATATTGTCCTCAATGTGGACCCACTCGTGCTCTTTCGTGAATAAATACCCTTCTGGCAACTTCATACAAAAACTCCCTAAACCGGTTATTTAAGAGCGCAAAAGTTAACCGCTGAGAGCCGTTTCGGCAAGATAAGTCCATTGGGTAATCCCGGACGACGCGTGGATGGGCTAAGTGGCGCGGTTAGGCGCGGAGGAGGCGAAGCGGAAAAACCCAGGCCACCCCGCGCAGTAGATTTCGAAGGCACGGACACCGTGGAGCAGCCCCCGTACTAAACCATTAAACTTAAAAACAGCTTGCCCTAGAGCAGCTGCCTTACCCCCAGGCAACGGATGCGGTGTGTGAGTATTCTGTCGTTCGAACCCGGATGGACAAAGACCACCTTTGAGTTGGGGTAGTGAGCTAAAAAACTCTCGCAGCTTTTCAAATAGCCAGGGGGTGGCGACTCCGCCAAGGTCGGGATAATTCCCAGGGCCGAGTTTGACGACGCAAAGCAGAGCGGAATGTGAGATCCGCCGCGGTTTCTATAGGCAAAGAGCCGAATCGCCGCAGCCGGACGGTAGTGGGTTTGAACGCGCAGCTCTGAATAGAGAAAGCGGGTAAGTTCCATCTGCGGCGAATAGCCTCTTGCGCTTAAGAAAGAGGCCTCTCCTTGGTCTTCGAAAAACAAAATCGGTTTCTTTTGGGTGCCTTCGGATGGAATTAGCCTGATAAAAAATACCGACTCAAGCGCCGAAATTAGCTTTCTCAAGGTGGGCACCGATATTCTCGTTTGCCGCGACATTTCTACATATTCGAGCGGCATGGCTTGTCGACCTGCCAGATAGGCGGCCAGAGTGCGTAGGCTGCCGTAACTCAGTGAGGTTTGCAGTACCAGTTTGAGGTCGCGCTCGAGCATAGTATTGATTTGGGTTTCAAACCTTTGGGCGCGGACTGCTACGTCCCTTACCGCGAAAATTCCGGGCAGCCCCCCGCGACTTAGATGGTGGGTAAGGTTGAGAGATTTCAATACCGAATTCGGTTTGAGCTCTATTTCAACCGATTTTTTTTCGACGAGGCGAATGATTTTATCGGGTAGCGTTTGGCCGTTGATCTCACTCAAATCCATTGGCAGTAGATCCCAAGTTATGATTCTCCCGGTGAGCGATTCTCGAATTGCCTTTCGGCTGGAAAAACGGATGGAACCGGTAAGCAAGAACTGCCCGGGATCGGGATGAGTTCTCACCCATTCTTTAAGGGCCGGGAATAAGGGGGGGGCGTATTGGCACTCGTCGATTACGAGCGGTTTAGAAATGTGGGCCTGCAAAAAACCTGAGGGGTCAACGGTGGCGGCTTCAAGATCAGAGGGAACATCCAAGGTTTTATAGCGCTTTCCCAGTTCACCGGCGAGGGTGGTTTTGCCCACCTGTCGGTGGCCAAAGATACCGACCAAAGGAGAAAAATTGAGTGACTGAGAAATTAATTTTCTTAGGTGTCTAGCGCGCAAATGAGGCATTGGGGGATCATACCCCTTTGTGTAAAAATGAAAACCCCCCTTTCCATTTTTACAAGTTAGACCAAAGCCGCCTAAGATAGCGCGGCTAGGCGCGGAGGAGGCGATAATCCCGGACGACACGCCGACGCTCTAGATAGCGAGGCTAGGCTGGGGGGATAGGCCCAGCAACCGCAAGCCATCGCCGCCTAAAGCCCTGTCCGAACAGTAAGAAAATCACTCGTGCGGATCCGGACGACGCGTGGATGCACTAGATAGCGCGTGCAAGCGCGGAGGAGGCGAAGAGGGGGCCCTCGTGAGAGGTTGTGAGTAAAGGGAAAAAGTTACAGCCGCTCACCTGAATGCAAAAAGGGGGGGGCGAATGCTATTTCGCCTCCGTTTGAAGCATCACCCAAGACTGAATCGATTCTCGACTTTTGTTTTTATCAAGTTGGCCATTCATGTCGCCATCAGTTTTATTTCCTGATTCTGCAGCGGCAAGAAACTGAGTTAAATCCAAATCCCTAATTTTGGGAGAAGTTCCGATTTGTACCTTCACGTCTTTCGGGCCATTGCCTGGGATCACCTCAAATTTTCTAGCTCCGACCTTATGACAACTAAAGCACTTTCCGTCTTTTCCCAAGAACGCTGTGAGCTCCGCGGCGAGCGTATTGGGTTTAGCCGAACTTGAGTCCACGATCTCTTTCTTGCCAGCCGGTGTGCTGGGAATTTCCTTCTGTGCAAATTTCCGTTCAACGGGTTCTCCTGCTGTCTCATTGCCTACAAACGAAGGAAGATTCTTTTGCGTACCGTTGCCTGTCTTAGCCACCTTCCGATAATCCTTCGCCTCCACTGTCTTTGCCGCATCCCGATTAAAAGCGAACAGATTTAGTCCACTTCGGCGCGTCGGACTGGGAATCGTGGAAATTTCGTCAAATGTGCCAACCCCTGCATTGTGAAGGGCGGTAATCGACGCATTGATCTGTTCGTCGGTCTTTCCCAATGTTATCCCGAGAGGATCACCAGGCTTAGTAAACGCTAATGCGCTTTTTGCGAGCACCACGGAATAGTTGCCTTTGGAATCTTTTTCCGCCACCGCCTTAACCGTTTGGGTTACATGACGATCGTTCTTGGCATTCAACTGGCCACCCAAGTAGTCGGCGAGATCTTCAGGGGCATAGTTTTCTTTAAGTTGG
>JAYSWN010000214.1:0-6864 GCA_043718025.1 Pseudomonadota bacterium | reverse complement strand
AAAACTATCGACGATATTTGAGCTTTCAACGTGAAAGGGTTGCTTCGGGCGCGGTGCGCCCTCGCAAAGACGGGGTTCGGGACGTGTTAACGGCGAGTTTTTCTTGCGCCTGCGAAGAGCCCCATCCAAAGCACCTCTCAGGGCTTCAAATTAAACCGGACAGCAGTGAGATGGGCACCTTTTAGGTAATCATTTCGCCGCGGGAATCGATAACGAAAAGCCGTGCACGTGTCGTTGGTAACTAGGGTCTAACCCAACATTCTGATCAATTAAGTAGGGCTTCACTTGGTAGGTTACAATCCCCTTTAGCTCATAGCCGCCCCTAAGTGGCGAATATTGGGCCACCACAATGCCATTGGCCGGATAGGTCTCGGTCACCGGCTTTAGGTCGGGGTGTCTCATGAATTTAGCGGTAATCTTTCCGCTTCCCGCAAATCGAAACAGAGTCGCTGCTTCCGCCACCAGAGGTTGATCAAAATCAAAAGTGGTCTTTGTGTTCAACCGATCTTCAATTTCAACGCGCAATCCGCCTGAAGGTAGTGGCTGAATCTGCGCCGAGTCGATCTGCTGGCGGTAGCCCATGGCCCCTCGGCTGATCATGATGTCGAGCGGACGACCGGATCTTTTCTCAAGCTCAAGTCTTTCAAGTGACGAGGCCAGCTCCTCAACAACTATTTTTCCCCGATTGTTGCTATCGGCTGGCATCGTGACCAGCAGTTTGCGGTACTGTTCTGGGGAGGCGTAGCCGCGCGCGCGAAATTTTTTAGTCGAATCAAATTTTCGTAAAGCCGAAAAGGCGTGCATGCCGCAAACCCTTTCGTTGGGTCGGCAAGGCAGACTAAGTGCCCGCGAAAATGGGTTGAATGCGGAGAAGCTGTCGTCAAGTGTGGCGCTTGGGTTTTTGAGATAGGCGACAAGAAACTCTTGGAGATTGGGCAACGGGGTTGATCCATAGCTGTAGAAATTGGTATCCGTGGCAAACACCCCGTGACTAACTCTGAGTAATGCCCCGACGCCACGAAATCCGGTCAAAGTGGGCAACAGCTGCCCAAACTGATTCCAGTTTTCGTGCCACGTTTGGCTTGCTTGAAGATCTCTTTCGAAGGTCGCCGGATCTACCAACGCCGAGGTGCCCCGTTCCCAGTCGGGAAAGCCCTTTTCAACCGTGGCTACGGCTTCCGTCATTAGAGGCGAAGCGATGATTTGGTTATGAACTTCCGCTTGCTGGCCGCCGCCGGAACTTTCACCCCCGCCGGAGCTCTCACCCCCGCCGGAGCTCTCACCACCGCCGGAGCTCTCACCGCCGCCGGAACTCTCGCCACCTTCACTAAAATCAGAACCCCCTCTGAAATGGGCGATGGCTAAATCTAAAGCGCCCGGGCGTTGTGAGTTTGAAACTTCCCAGCTGCCAACCTTAACGCGCTCTTCATTCCAATTGGTGAGTTCAAAAGTGTGGCTCTCGTCTTTCACCTCTTTCACCATCCGGCCGGTGCGTTCAAATTCAGCAATGAGGCGCCTGCCCACCCGGTCGGCAATGCTCCACGGCGTTACGTACGTCAGTGCCGTGAGTGGGGCGTAGTGGGAAACCATGCCGGCGATACGAACTTTATCGGTGGCGATGACGAGAGCTCCACCAGAGTAGCCCCCCGATCGGATGGGGACGTGATAACACTGTTGAAGAAATACCGGCGCGCATTCTGCGCTAAGCGGAATGGCCAGTTCTCGAGACAGATTGGGAGTAAGAGTCTCTTTTTCTAAAGGTGGCGCCTCTCTTCCCGTGGCGCTCTCTTGGTCCCAAACGTGCCCCTTCACCACCGGGGTGACGCCGGCGCGATAGGCGGGAAACCCAATCAACGCGATTTTTCCTTTGGTCGATCCCAGCAACCCCTTATAGAAAAAACTATCTAAAAGGCGACTTACCTGCGCGCTATACTTCTTTTGGGTGGCGGTATGCGCAATTCGCAACACCGCCAAGTCGTAGCCCAAACTCACGCCGATGACTTCGGCTGGTTTTCGTTCGAAGCCTGTCATTAAACTTTGCAACCAGAGATGTGGAGTTTCTGGATCACGGCGTGACACCAAGTGAGCATTGGTCAGAAAGTAGCTGTATCCCCCTGCGTCGGCGAAATAAATTGCCGTGCCGTAGTAGCCCTTCAGGCGAGCCGCTTGTTCAGTGGCGCCGCGGCTCATGCGGGCGAAAGTGAGCATGATGTCGTCGGGCTTTACCAGCCCGTTCGAAGCCCAGGCACCGGCCGATAGAAATAAGCTGAGCAGCATAGTGTTTATTTTTTGCTTCATAGTTGATTTCCAATTGAGTACCGGCGGGTGCAGGTGCCTTGGGTGGCAAAAATATTTTTGCCCCGAGTTAAATGGGTAAGATCCAGCTGCAGGGTTCTTCGACTGTAAGGAAAATGCGCTTCCAAATCTGAGATGTTTAGCGGCGATTTAGATCTCTGTAGCAAATGGATGATGCGATCTCGCCGCAGCCGCACATTTTCTCTCGCCGGTTTGGCGCCAACCAGCGAGTAGCGGAAGTTGGGGTCGAGGTGCAAAGTTCCCGTGTTGCGAATCAGGCGGGGCGCAAGGCCAACCAGCTTCCGCGCACGGTGAATGAGTGAATTCAGGCGCCCGGCATTGCGAAAGGGGTGATAGGGGAAACCGTAGAGGGCGACAAAAAGCTGCTCCAGTGGGATGGGGTGATGGCTTCTCATCAGTTCGGAAAATAGTTGGCCCAAGAGTGGAAACGAAGAAAGATCAATCCGTTTGCGCTTCACCGTGAGGACACCGGTTCGAGTATTTAACGACACCAAAGGAAGAATCGGCTCGCCGGGTAGCTCAACCTCTGTGCAGTGTAATTCCCGCGCCAATTCTTTTGCTCGGTGTAATCGAGCCAGCACGTTCCACTCTTTGGCATCGGCCGCATAGGCGGCTAATAATTTTACTGCGCTAGCGTGGTGTCCTGATCGCCCCAGGCCCAAAATTTCGTGGTAGCGGTAGTCGACCAGGGCCAGCGACTGTTGCCGGCGAGTGGCGGTCAGGCCTGCCCGGTGCGCAGTGCGCGCAAGTAGATCGTAATCTTGGCTCCGCGCAATCCGATCAAGCAGCGCTTGAACCAAAAAAGCGTAGTTCACGCTATCGATGCCTTGCTTCCATTGGCGGAGTTTGCGCTCAACCTCGGCTCTGGTCACCAGACCGAGATCGAGTAGGTCACAGAATTGAGCAATCGTACGTAAGTGCACCTCTTCCCAGTTTCCTTGGGTAACCCGGTTGCGCCACTCTTCTTGTTTCAAGGGATCGCCCAAGCGAAACAGCACGTAGACAAGAAAACAGAGCAGCCCGCCCTCATCACGCAAGCGGTGGTTTAGCTTTGCAATCTCTAGCGCCTTCTCAAGCGTGAGCCGAGCCGCTTCGTACTCCTCCCGGTAGGCCTGTTGATAGGAGAGGAACCTAAGGTGGTGCATCACCACCGAGGGGTAAGCGGCAGCGACGGCAAGTTGTTCTAATTCGACGCAATATTTAGCCACCTGATCTGGTTCATTGAGGTAGTTAAAACCCACGCAGAGATTGAATAAAGACGAGGCGGCGGGGCCGTGAAATTCTATTTGGCGGTAGCGTTGAAGCGCTTGAATCTGGTGACGAATTCCCTGACGGTAGTCAGAGAGAAGATTGAATAGGTAGCCTAATACAAAATGGTAATCCGCCTGATAGAGGGGAGAATTTCCTAGCTCACCGGTAAAATTTAAGGCCTGCTGCGGGAGTGTTTCCAACCCCTCACGGCGATAGATGGCCAGTTGAAAAATTAAAAATGGGGCGTGCGGATGATCGGCCAAGTTGGTCTTGAGTTCAGCCGCCACTTTTTCGTAGTTGCCTAAAACTAAATGCGCTCGAATCCACAGGTACGCGGCAAGACTCCCTTTTGGCGCCACGTCATGGTCCGCGATCGCACGGTAGTCACCCTGCTTAACCCGCGCTAGGAACTCGGTTTCGGAGTTGGTGGACACGCTGCGTTATAGCATAGGTTGTGTAATAAACAGAACCTTCTAATTTCATAACTTAAGCGTCAGAATAGGAGACCGATCCCCAAGGGAACGGTCTCCCAATGGGGAGGGCTATTCAAACTTAGGGTCGTTTACCGAGCCCAAGAACAGAATGGCTTCGCTTTTGGCGTCAACAATCGCGTAGATAAAGGGTCGGTTGATGTTGACCACGGTAATCGGGTCAGTCTCGACGTTGGACCCTACGGCAATCTTGGTCACGGCGGCGGCTTCCGTACCGTTTTCATCGAGCGCAATGTAGGCCTTTTGACGAGCGGCTTGAATTCCAAACCCGGCACTATTTTCAAGCAAGTTGGAGAAATCTGCCGCTCCTGAGAAAGCGGTCTTCATTCCCATGGCGATGAGGGAATCGCTCAGGATGGTCTCGGTTTCATGTTTGAACTTAGGCAGCGATAGAGTCATTTTGGTTTTCTTCAACGAAGCAAGCGCCTCTTTCCAGCTGTCATGGTTCAACGCGTCTTCGACCTCCCGCAAATGGTTAGTAGGAAGAAGAACCATAAACCGGGCCGAACTATGGGCACCGTAGCTAAGCTCAATCACCTCCGCGTTCTTTACTTTTCCGTATCGTCCCCACTGCGTATCAAGCATGGTTGGAACCATCGCTGAAGTCTTGTCGTTGGTTAAGAATTCTGCGGGGCTGGTGAAGTCCTTATTAAAGCGATTCGTCCAGTCCGCTTTGAAATAGGTGGCATTGAGTAGGTAAACCACCTCTTCAATTCTCCCCACTACATTAGTGATTTTGCCGTTGGTGTTTTTTGCGGCCCAACCGTTTATCAGGCTTGCGGACTCCGAAATTTCTGGGTCAAAGTTAGAAATCTTGGCCCGGTAGTAGTCCGATAAATTCTTACGCGTCTTCTCTTTCAGGGTAAATCGATCGGGAATCCACAGCGAGTTGGCGATGGCCAGTTGCCAGTCCTTGTCTTTCTCTTTGGCATTGAGTTGAGTTAACAGCGACTTTGCGTTTTCGTTTAACTGCTGTCGGTTCATCCCCTGGCTTTGCAACCCCGCACGGATCTCCTCGGCAGTTCTTCCCACCGCGCCATTAGACGCCATGGCCAGCGCAAAGTAGGCCGATACCGGCGAGATCAATGAATTTTTCGGCTCTACCCCACGGCTCTTAAGATAGAGATCAAAGCCAAATTTGTTGCTAGCATCCACCGCCGGATTAGTTGCTCCCGTGGCAAAAACACAAAATAGAAACCCTGAAAAAATACTAAATAGCGAAACTTTCATTTGAGTCCTCCTTGTTTTTCTCCGCTCGCTTAACTCGCGCGGTAGACGAGCGGGAGAAGTACTCTTATGGAGAGGGGTACACTATGCGGTTAGGTGTTCATTTGGCGGCCGGCGCCGATAAACGAATTGAAAAACATATTCGCTACATGGTTGAATTGTCTTAGTCGGTTGTGCAGAAAAGCATTTCGCAAGGTTCACGCCTGAAGCCGCCCGGCCCCTTTACTTAGGCCAGGGTGACTGAGACTAAGGGGGAATGTCTTGGCCGTTTTTTACCGCTTGCGTGCTTAGCGCCTTTTTTTCTGGAGTTTCGGGGGCTGCGAAATCACGAGTAAAACGAAACTACTCGGAAATAGAGATCCGAATTAAAGCGCTAAAAAATGCCGAAGTTACGGTCATCGGACGGGCCAAAGGAAAAACCGCCAGCTATCCACTTTATGCCATCACCACCCGGCAAAACCGCAGCGGTGGAACTGGTCAAAAAAATATACTTATTTCTGCCGGCGTGCACGGCGACGAACCGGCCGGAGTGTATGCGGTGCTAGAGTTTCTTGAAAAGCGTTCTAGCCCGCACCTAGCTGACTTCCGTTTTTTTGTTCTCCCTTGCGTGAACCCGGTGGGGTTTGAGTTAAATGAGGCGGGGAACGTTAGCGGGGAGAACCTCAATCGGAACTTCAAAAAAATGGCGCAACCCCGGAGGCAAAGTTTGTCATCGCCCAGTTGGAAAAATGGAATCAAAAATTTATATTCACAATGGATATGCATGAAATCCCTCCGTACTGGGCCGACGAGGGGTTTCAAGCCAAAGACAACCCTTTAACCGCCTACCTTTACGAGACCCACATTGATAAAAGCAAGCGGATGGGTAGAGCCATGATTGATTCTCTACCTCGCGACATCGAGGTGTGCCCTTGGCCAACGATTTATGGAGATATCGCCGACCGAGGTTTGGTGACCTACCCCGAAGGCAATCGCAATCAAATTTATGCCGAGCAGACCAGCCTGGACGGCTACCTTCAGTTGCGTTACTCGCCGCACACCTTCACCACCGAAACCCCAATCGGTTGGAAACTAGAAAAGCGAATCCGAACGCATCTGTCTTGGCTGCAGACGGCACTAGATAACTATTCGCCCCGTCCGAAGATTCTTTATGATGATTAGTGGAAGGGGGGGCGGGGCGTCTTTGTTCTCGCGTTGTTCGTGTAGATCGGGTGGCGCTTCCACCCGGGCGTGATTCGGGCGGGCGGTGCAAGGCCTGGCGTTGGCGGTGTTTCAAGTCGCGACTTCACCCGCTTTGCCTTTTTGTCTTTGGCGCGACAACCTCACTTCGGGGCTAGTGCTATTTAGGAGGGGCTCAACAATCGAACTAAATCAAAAGCGTTCCACCCGTTTTCGGATTTTTTTTTAATTTTCTTCTTTCCGGAAAAAAAAAGATCAAAAAATTCAGAGCCACTTTAACGCCAGGAAATTTCCTCAGAGAGTGTCTCAAAACCTTATGTAGAGCCGCGTTCCGGTCATTGCGAGCCTGCGTAGCAGGCGCGGCAACCTTTGGCCTGCTTGGTTTTGTCGACGTCCCTCT
>JAYSWN010000213.1:0-18360 GCA_043718025.1 Pseudomonadota bacterium | reverse complement strand
GTGGGGGCCTTATTAAATGAAACCAAAGGTGAATTCGAAGGTTTTTTAACTCGCCGCCAGGTTGAATTACGCCGGGTTGAGCTTGAGAAAGAGCTTTCGGATACGGCTCCGTTAGATCTCACTCTGCCTGGTCGTTTGACCGCAGGTGAAGGGTCACTTCACCCCGTTAGTAAAATCCTAGGGATCATGACTACGGCGATGAAGCGGATTGGCTTTTCGATGGCGTTCAGCAACGAAGTTGAACTCGAATACTACAATTTCGAAGCGCTCAACACACCGGCCGATCACCCGGCCCGCGACATGCAAGACACTTTTTATATCAATCAGCCGGTTCTACTTCGGTCGCACACGTCACCGGTGCAGATTCGAACCATGAAGGCCCACAAGCCGCCGTTACAGGTAATGGCTTTTGGTCGCGTTTATCGCTCTGATTTTGATGTCACCCACACGCCGATGTTCCACCAGTTCGAAGGCTTGATGGTTGATAAAAATATTTCGTTCGCGGATCTCAAAGGCATTCTTCATCATTTGGTGAAGCATCTTTTTGGCAGCCGCCCTTTGCGTTTTCGTCCTAGTTATTTTCCGTTCACAGAGCCCAGTGCCGAAGTCGATATGCAATGTTTTCAGTGCAGCGGCAAAGGCTGCCGGCTCTGTAAAAAAACAGGCTGGCTCGAAATTGGGGGATGCGGAATGGTCCACCCCAATGTGTTTCGGTCAGTAAGTTACGATCCCGACCGCTATACCGGTTTTGCTTTTGGGATGGGAATTGAGCGAATTGCCATGCTGAAATACGGGATCGACGATCTTCGTTCTCTATTCGAAAACGACTATCGAATGTTAGAGCAGTTTTAGCTGCTGCTATCGAATCGAGGAATTTGATGCTTCTCTCGTTGAACTGGCTAAGAGATTACCTTTCTAAAGCCGACGTAAAAATTGACCCTAAAGATCTAGCCGAAAAGCTAACCATGCGCGGGTTGGCCGTGAATTCGGTTCAGCAACCTAAGACAGAATTGAACCACGTAGTGGTGGGGCGAATCGAGAAGATCGATAAGCATCCCAACGCCGATCGCCTTCAGGTGACAACGGTTGTCGTGTCTGATGAAGCCAATGCAGAAAAACTGCAGATCGTTTGTGGCGCCAAAAATATTGCCGCCGGTGATTTAGTGCCGGTAGCCATGATTGGCGCGATCTTGCCCGGTGATTTTGAAATTAAACAATCGTCTATTCGTGGGGTCGATAGCTTTGGCATGCTCTGCTCGGCTAAAGAACTCGGCGTAGGTGGCGATCACGAAGGCGTTCTAGCGCTTCCGCGTCATGCTCATTTAGGCGAGCCAGTAGCCCGGCTACTGGGCCACGCCACGGAAGAAGACACTCTATTAGAATTTGAGCTCACCCCAAACCGTGGTGATTGTTTATCGGTAATGGGTTTAGCGCGCGAAGTGGCGCCCATTTTGCGGACCAAAGTTCGCGAAGCAAAACCGGGCCGTTTTCGGGTTTCGGCGCACCGCACCTCTTCGATTATTAAAGTAGATATCGATTCACCCGAGGCCTGTCCTCGTTACGTGGCCCGAGTGATCGACAGCTTAAAAGTTGCCGATAGCCCTGACTGGCTGCAGGCGCGGCTTAAAGCCGTAGGCATTCGGCCAATCAATAACATCGTCGACGTTACCAACTTCGTGATGATTGAAATGGGCCAGCCGCTGCACGCCTTTGATTTGCGAAAGCTGCAATCGGGTGGCATTCGGGTTGGCGAATGCAAAGAGGCGGCTCCGTTTACCTTACTCAACGGAAATATCGTACAGCTTGAGCCCGGCGATATCCTGATCTTAGATGGCGACCGACCGGTGGCCTTAGCGGGAATTATGGGCGGTGAGAACTCCCAAATATCCCTAGATACCAGCTCGATCGTTTTAGAAAGCGCCGTATTTCCCGCGACCAAAATTCGCCGAACGGCAAAACGCTTGGGGCTAAGCACCGACTCGTCAAAGCGCTTTGAAAAAGGGTGCGACATCAATATGGTTGCCTTAGCTAGCGAGCGGGCCGCTTTATTGTTGCGAGATACTTTTAACGCCAATGTTTACCACCCGCCGATCGACACCAACGAAGTGCCGGTGCCCGAAACTGCGATTGCCTTAGACATGCGTGACGTTCGCAAAGTGATTGGCGTTCCAGAAATTACCACTGAGTCGGTGGTTGAACTTTTTGATTCGATCGGAATTTCGAGCAAGAAAAAATCTACGAACGTGCTCACCGTGAAAATTCCGACCTATCGCCCCGATATTCGGGAGAGCGTTGATCTGATTGAAGAAGTGGCGCGTCTTTATGGCTATTCGGGAATTCCGTTAAATTATCCGCTCTCTTTTGCGATGTACGATCGTTTTGATGAGAGCAATTATGAGTTTGAGCAGAAAGCTCGCAACACCCTGGCGGGCATGGGCTTTCGCGAAACCATTCACTATAGCTTTACGTCGGAAGATTGCTTAAGCCGCTACGGCTTTTTGCACGAAAATCAGGTGACGCTTAAAAATCCACTCTCGGAAGAGATGAAGATTATGCGCACCAGCTTGTTGCCATCGCTGTGTGAAACTTACCGTTTCAATTACAACCGTAAGACGACGAATCAACGAATTTTTGAAGTGTCCCGTAATTTTCTGACCGATGCTCGCGAAGAGACCGGCGTAAAAGAGACGGCGTTAGTTTCTGGATTGATGTCCGGAAAAGCCCTTCCTGATTTCTGGCAGAAATTAGATGAGCCACTGAATTATTATCACTCAAAAGGCATTGTCGAGGCGCTGGTTCACCAGTTAACCACGGTAAAGCTGAGCTTTGAGCCGCCAACTAACTCGCGGTTGGTTCACCCTAACCGTGGTGCGGTGATTAAGATTGGGCATCGTGAAGTTGGGTTGGTGGGTGAACTGCATCCCCACATTCTCCACAACGTTTTGCAAACGGACGAACCGGTCCTTATTTTCGAACTTAATCTCGAAGCGCTGAAGCGATTCGAACGAAACATTATCCGCTATAAAGTGCCGTCGAAATTTCCGTCGGTAGAAGTAGACATTGCGCTGCTCATCGACAAAAAGGTTACCGGGCAAGCCATTACTGACCTGGTAAATGGCGCGGCCAAGGGGCTTTTGTCGTACTCAGAGATCTTTGACGTGTACGAAGGAAGCAATATTCCCGAAGATAAAAAGAGTATCGCGGTAAGCCTTGTGTTCACCTCGAACGAACGTACGTTGCTCGACGCCGAAGTAAATGAAACCAAGGCGCTGATTTTAAGCACCCTGTCAGAAAAATTAGGCGCGCAGCAGCGAGCCTAAACGAGCACTTAAACAAAAAGTCGAATACAATAGTTTTGTCCAGTTGTTAGCCACACTTTAGGAGGCTTTCCATGGAAGACAAAACCTTTCAGATTCCGTCCGCTTCAGAGAAACAGGGCTACAAATTTCTACTTGATGCTGCCATGGCGCGTAAACGGTTACACGCTGCGCATCAGGTGCAGTCGCAAGAAGAGCTAGACCTGGGGATGCCCGAAGAGCAGGCACCGTCCACTTTTGCCGAGGCGTTGGCTTGCGAAGAAGGCTATGCCGAAGCCGAGCCGCTTGCCGAAGAGCCAAACGATGAGCTTACGCCTACCGGCGAGACTCGACGCGTTGAGCTGACTCCCGACAAAAATTATTTTCGTATTGGTGAGGTGGCGCATTTGCTCGCGGTAGAACCGCACGTACTGCGTTATTGGGAGAGCGAGTTTTCGCACATTCGCCCCACCAAATCCGGCGGGCAACGGGTGTACAACCGTAAGACCGTAGAAGCGCTGCAGCAAATCCACCATCTACTTTACGAAGAAGGGTTCAGCATCACGGGCGCCCGTAAGCGGATCAAAGAAGATCGGCGTGAAAAGCGAACCACTTCCGAGGTAGTTCTCGCGCCAAGCGTGCCGACTGAACAAATGCTGCAGCTGGCCGCCATTGAAAAAGAGCTGCGCGAATTGATTCGGTTTGTCGAAGCCAATTAATCGCTAAGCGGCCGTCATTCGTCGATTATCACTTAATCTGGCCATCAAAACGCGCCGATAAGCTTGGGTGCCGCCCCAAGTAAAAAGACTTATCCCCGATGTAGTGATCGTCGCTGCCCTGGGGCTTGCCTGCCTTAAATTCACTTTTGACCTTGCCGCGGTTTTTGATCTCGGACTCTTTGATGAGGCTTTATACCTAAGGTTAGGCCTCAACTGGAAAAACTCCGGCGCTGCCTTAGTGCCGCAGTGGGGGCCCACCTACTCCATTTGGTACGCGAGTCTAGAAAAACTCTTCGGACCATCCGCGGCCTACTACTGGAATGCGCGCTTACTTTGTTTGGCGATTGCTCTTTCGACGTACGCCGTAGCTCGCGTTTACTCGACCGCCGTGATTGCCGCGCTAGCCAGCTTTCCCGTTTTGATTTCCACCGCAAACTTGGCGCAGTGGCCAAAGGCCGGGCTTTTTGCCCTCTCCCTATTTTTATTTTTTTGGGCGATGGCGGCCCGACTTGCCAACGCCGGCCCCCGTTTCTTAGTAAGCGGACTAGGTATCATTTTAGCCACCTACGCCCGACCCGAATTTGTTTTACTATGGCCCGCGTGGATCGGACTGGCCGCTTGGCAACTTAGGCAGAGCCCTTCGAAAAATGAGTCGGCCAAAACCGTAGCGTGGTATTGCCTGGCCCCAATTTTTGCATCGAGCCTAATTTATTTTTGGAAGGCACCCTGGAACGGAGGGCGGCTTTGGCAGGCGTTTAGCCAACACTTCGCTGGAAATTGGACCCAATGGACGCACCACGGGGTGAACGGCTGGATCTATTCGCCCGAAGTGATGGAGAGCGCGATGCCCGGGGTGCAAAGTGTGGGGGGAGCGTTAATTAAGTTTCCCGCACTTTTTTTTAGACACATTTTTCAAAATCTATCGGCGCTTCCCGAGCCGTTTCTTAAAGCGGCATTAATGCATGAGCCATTGCTCCTGCCTGGCTCGGTATACCGCGCGAGAAGTATTGAAGTGCTTATTTTTGTCGGCCTGATGGTGGCCGTACTTTGGTTTAATCGAAGCAAGGCGGCCGGGCTGACGAAAGAAATTTTTTATTCCCAGAAATGGCGTAATCCGCACTTTTGGCTGCTATTGACGCCACTGGTTCCGTTGGCGGTGAACGCGGTACTGATTGGCCCCCACTTACGTTATTTAATTTTCATCACGCCCCTGTTTTGGATCACGGTGGCTCTACTGTTGAACCGATTTACTAGCATTTCAAAAATTAGCCCTTATGCATTGGCCGTAATGGTCTTTGCGGCCACGCCGGTGGTGAGTTCGCATTGGGTCACCCCGGGGCGCCCGGCGCGAACGATCCAATCAATGGTGGAAACAATAAAGGCAATCCGCTTCGATGAGACGGCCGCGCCCCATCGCATTGCCGGAAATTTTGGTTCGCTAAACGCTTACCTGGGCCCCGGCTTTAAGGGCTGCGGTGACGAGTTGAATCAGGTATCAAAAGTGGTAAGCCAATGCGAACCGGCCGTAATTCTGCTTAGCGAACTACCGGGCGCGTGGCGTTGGAAAAGTGACCCCATTCTCCATCAGCTCAGAACCAACCCCGCCCAACTAGGGTTTACCGAATACAAAACCCGCCACGGCCAATCTATTTTGGTGAAAACCACGGCGCTTGCGCCAAGACGCATCACGTCAGCCTCTAACTAACCGAAAAAACTAAATTTACTATCGGTTTGATCCGATAGAGATTGAGCTAACCCTAGGGGCAGCCATGTCCGTTCAAGACGATAAAATTAGAAAAATAGGCCGCACCGTAATCAAACTGCGTCATGCGGAAGAAGCGGCCCACTCTTCTATTCAGCTTTTTGCGCTAAGGCTTGGCCGCTGGGTCACCATGCTGGCGCACGAGTTTTTTAAGGATGAAGTCAAAACGCGCGCGGAATCGCTTTCCTTCTTAATGGTGTTCTCTATTTTGCCGCTCATCGCCGGTGGCTTTTTTCTCTTCAACATTTTTGCCCAGTTTGGTTACGTGCAAGATGCGTTGGTAAGTGGCGTCGATAGCCTGCTCACCAATATTCCAAATGAACACCGCAGTTTTGTGCAAGACTACGTGCTGCGTTTTAAAGACGCCTACTTGCAGTCACTCTCTCAGAAGAGCGGCTCCATCGGCATCTTTGCCCTATTTGTTCTGGTTTGGGTGGGCCTTTCGACCTACGGCAACATCGACAGCACCTTAAATCACATTTGGTCGTCGCACCGCCAACGCCCTTTTTTCGAAAAGTTTCGTAACTTTCTCGTGGTAATGGTGCTGGGCCCAATCGTGCTAATCAGCACGCTGTCGATTCCACTCATGTTTCAAAAGATGGATCTTGGGATTTACCTCTCGCATCAGCTTCCCTTTATTCCGTTCTTAATCAACGCCCTGCTGTTTCCCTCTTTGGGGCTGATGACTTTTACGATGATCTATCGCTTCATCCCCGTCACCGTGGTGCGTTGGAAGTCAGCCATTGTAGGGGCGGTTTTCGCCCTTTCTGCCCTGCAAATGGTGAATCTAGGCATGCGCCTCTACTTTCAGTACGGCACCAATACCGCTTACGGCAAAGCCGCGGCCGTGCCACTCGTGTTGTTTTGGATTTACTTGATGTGGATGGTGCTTATTCTCGGCGCCGAAGTGAGTTACCTCATGCAGACCGAGGTAGAATCATTTGAAGATCCGGAGAATGAGCACTCACTCAGGGACGGGGGCAACCTGGTTTCTCTGTTACTGGCGCTGCTTGAGGCTCATCGCGATGGCCACGGGCCGCTCACCTTTTTTGAGATCAAGAGTATTGGCCGCTGGAGTGACTCTCGGGTGAATCGCATTTTGGACTATTTGGTAGCAAAGGGCTGGGTTGTCCGCTGCGGTGGAATGACCGACTTAACCGGAAATTATGTGCTGGCCAAAGACGTGGCCCAAGTTCCGGTACAAAATATTCTCAAAGATTTCTTAGGGGGCGAGAGCCGCACCGCCCGCCGCTTCGAAGGGCGCTGGAAAGAGAGCTTTTTACATTGGCTCACTTATTTTGGCGACCAAACCTTCGCCGCTTTTCTCGATGAAAAGCCAAAAAAGAAGAAGTGACCTCCGCGTGATAGAATCTAGGCCAACAGGAAACCCGTGGCCGCCCAAAAGAAAAAAAACCAAGTGCCAGTCGAAGCGACGCTTCCGGCATTGCCTTCTGCCGCCGATAGCTTTAATCAGCCGATTTATGCGCTTCTCATTGGCCTGCTTTTTTTCTGCATGTTGCCCACTTGGCTAAATCCTCCGGACGAATGGGTTTACGAAGATTTCTCTCTTACGCAAAACCAATTTGTGGCGGATAAAGCGGTGGGTAGTATTTTTACCACTCGGTTATGGGCCGGCTTAAAAAATGGCGTCTACGGCGAGCCTCTTTATCGACCATTTTTTTTGCTTTCGCTGATGCCCTTCGCAAATAACCCGTTCGCCAAGCGCGCAATGGTTTGGCTTTCGTATCTGGCCCTGGGGCTGCTGCTCTTTTTTTGGATCCGGCGCGCCAACCCTGACGGCCCCCCCCTCTGGGCTTTGGCCGGAATGACTCTGTTTCTTTTGCATCCGCTGGGGGTCGAAACCAAATCGCAACTGGGTGGACTGAGCGAAACCGCGCCGCTGCTACTCGCCGGTTTGGCCTTTTATGTAGGCGCCCGTTACTCTTGGTGGGGCCTGGCCCTGATGGCACTAGCTCCCGGATTTAAAGAGACCGGCTTCTTCGTGTTGATAGGTTTTTGCGCCTATCTATTTCATCAACAAAAAACTCGGCAAGCTCTGGTGGGAATAATTTTAGCGACCTTTTGGGCTGGCCTTCACTTTTTCGCGGTGGGCGGTTGGGGGGCAATGGAACACGCCAGTGCCAACTTCAACCCGCTGGTAAACATGGGGCCAGTGGATGCTGTGGTTTCGCGGCTGGCTTTGGTGGGCAAAGCGCTTTGGATTGTTCTTTTGCCTACTCAGCTCAGCAGCGACTACAGCGCGGGAACCCTCGCCCTGCCGGCCGGAATTCTCAGCCATGGCACCCTGTTCGGCTTGGCCGCCGTGGCCTGTTTGATATGGCGCGCCCGGACGGCAACCCAGAGTAGCACCGGTTGGTTTGTGCTATCCACGGTAGCTGCCGCGCTAATCTGGAACCTGCATCTGTTGGGTTGCTTGAGCGGCGTCTTTTCGGAACGGGCCTGGCTTGGTTGCCTCTTCGCGCTTTATCTGGCGGTGTTCTCTCGCCTCGCCACTCATAGTTGGGCGAAACCAGCTTACCGTTGGCTGGCCTTGAGTTTTATCGCCGTGCTTCTTTGTTTTTATTCGGTCGTAACCTTTCAACGGCAGCCGATTTGGAGCAACTCTATTAAGCTCTATAAAACCGATTCAACTAACTTTCCGGAAAACGGACGACTCCTCTTTAATTACGGCGTTGCCGTAGGGGCTACCTCTGATTGGCCAGCCGCAAAGCAGCCATTTTTAGAAAGCCTTAGGGTGTATCCCGATTTTCCCGATGCCCACTATCGCCTGTACCTGGTCTACAACGCGCTTGGTGAAAAAGAGAATGCCGAAAAGCATCACGCTATGGCGCGTCGCCTCGGGTTTCCCATACCGGCTCAGCCGCCAAAATTCCCCGTCAAATAATTGACGTAAAGAATGTCGCCGGTATGACAAAGAACCCTCAAGACCAAACGTAAATTCTTGGCTATAATCAAAGGTAGAGGGATTACCTCTACCCACACCGCATTATTCTCGCGCAATCAAAACTAATAAAGAAAAGGATTAACGAATGGCTAGCTTTACTGTGCTGCTCGTAGACGACGACAAATTCATGCGCCGCTTTCTCACTTTAGCCTTTGCTAAAGCTGGTTACGCAATTCTGGAAGCTGAAGACGCAAACATCGGCTACGAGCTACTTGAAAAAAATGGCCCCGATTTTGTCGTTTGCGATCAGGTGATGCCGGGGATGAGCGGCACCGATTTTTATAAAAAATTACGGGCTACCGCGCGATTTAAAGAGCTACCGTTTCTCATTCTTTCTGGCGAAGATGTGGCGCTGCCGGCTGATCCCTTTGCGCGAGTGCTTAAAAAACCGGTGATGCCCAGCCAAATTCTTGAATTTGTGAGCCGCTGGAGTCCACAAAAAAAGGCGGCTTCTTGACCCTCCCCGTCGACAGCACGCTGATTGCCTTGCCTGACGTTGAGGCAGTCGCCACGGTTCTTAAAGAGCGCATTGGCCATTCGTTGGGAAACACCGAACCCACGTTCTTAAGAAAATTTTTAACCGAGCGCTTTCGCTCGGTGGGTTGTGTTTCGGCAGAAGAGTATTTAAAGCACCTTGACCAGCCTCAAGAGTTTCGAAAAATATTGGATGGCCTTACCGTACCCGAAACTTTCTTTTTCAGATTCGAAACCCAGCTCGACGCCTTCAAAAAAACCCTGCTGCCTCAATTCCTAAAAGAAAACGACCCAAAATCAAAAATCAAAATTTGGAGCGCCGGCTGTTGCACCGGCGAAGAGCCCTACACCCTGGCCTTGCTGGCGGCGGAGATGGGCGTGCTGGATCGAATTGAGATACTGGCAACCGACATCAATCCCACCTACCTTGAAAAGGCCCAGGCCCCTCTTTTTAGCGACCGCTCGGTCGCGCGGGTGCCGGGAACTTTATTACGATCGTATTTTCAAAAAACCGAAGCCGGCTGGTCGCTCAGTCCAGAAATCACCAAAGTCGTGACCTTTCAGCCGCTAAATTTAAACGAAAACTCTTTTCCGTCGCCGATCAACGGGACGATGGGCTGCCACGCCATTTATTGCCGAAACGTGCTTATCTATTTTTCACAGGAACGCGCCACCGATATCATTAACCGCCTTGGCGAATGCATGCTACCCGGTGGCTACCTGGCTCTAGGCCACGCTGAATTCAATTTCACGCCGAAAGACCTTGAGCTAAAGCGCATCGACGGCGCCTTCTTTTTTCAGCGCCCACCCAAGCAAGCGAAGCCGGTTAGGCCTGCGTCCGTCACCAACGCCACCGGCAGCAAAAAGCCTGCTAGAAAAAGTGCGAGCAACGACGGTCCTACCATTACGGATGTGCGGCGGTTGGCCGAATTGGGCAACGTGGCGGAGGCAATTGCGGCCTGCCAGAACATAGTGGCCCGCGACCCGCTAAATGCCGAAGCCTACTTTATCGAGGGGTTCTTGACCCGCGACGACGTAACCCGCGCGTGCGAGCTTTTTACCAAAGTACTTTATCTTAACCCGGCCCACCTGTTGGCGCGCCTGGAACTGGCCCGCAGCTTAGAGCTAGAGGGTAGATCATCGGATGCGATTCGCGAATACCGTGAGTTGCTTCGCCAAACCGAATTGAAAGACCCTAGCGAGGCAATTCCCGCCGGCGACGGCATTACCGTGGGGCTCTTGGCAATTTTGTGTCAACGGGCGCTGCAGAAAATTGAGATTCGGGCGGCATGAGCGAGGCACGGCAAAGTGACGCGCGGCGAAGGTTAACCGACGCCGAACTGCAAGATCGGGCGCTGGAGTTAAGTAGGCCAGTTTCGCTGCTCGAACTAAATGATGCGCGCGTGGTGGGCTACCTAAGCGTACGCGTGGAAGACGAGTGGTTTTGTGTCCCGGTGACGAAGGTGCGCGAAGTTCTGTATAAACCGCGCATCAGCCGCGTGCCGTTTGTGCCGGGCTTTGTGAACGGACTCTTTAATCTCAGGGGCGAAGTGATGGGGCTGATCAATCTAGCCACACTCTTTTCGCTGGGCAGTCGCAGCACCACCAAGACTTGGAATTTTGCGGTGCTGCTTCATGACGGTGAGTCGGAAGCGGTTACGGCTGGCCTCTTGGCCGACGAGGTTTGTGAAGTGCACCCTAGCGGGGACGGGGCGTATGAGCGAATTCCTGCCACCATACCGCCGGAACGAGCGCGTTTTTTTACACAAACTTTTAGGTTTGAAGGCAAAAGTTTTACGATTTTAGATTTAAAAAATATTCTTTCTCATCCTGACCTGGTTACTTGAGGATAGTTAGACCACGTTTGATTACGGGAGTCGGTTATGAAATGGACCATCGCGCAGAGGATGACAGTTGGTTACGCCATCCTAATTTTTGTGATTATCGGTATTGTCTCCACCGACTATGCTTCGCAGAAAAATACCGACCGTAAAGTTACCGAAATCAATCAAGAGATGATCGCCAGTACCCTAGCGCTTGAGGTGGGTTTTCAGGTTGCGTCGATCGTCGCTGAAGACCGTGCTTTGCAGCTAACCTCCGAAGACAAATACGTTCAATCAATGGACCAATGGCGCCGTCGAGCCGCCAAAAGTCTGGAAACCCTGCGCACGTTCGTTGAAGTCGGCAGTGAGACCGAGACCAAAGTTCGTGCGCTCGATGAAAGCGCGAAAGAGTTATTTTCTTATATCGACAGCCAAATCCAGCGGCAAAAGAGTGGGGTCGAAGTCACCAAAGATGGGCGTCATATTGCCCGTACGCTATCGGTGATTTCGGTGCAAAAGATTGAAGAACAGATTCGTGATCTGGTTAACACCACGGGCGAGCGGCGTGAGCGGGCTTTGGCGTCGTACCGCGCTGAAGAGGCCAAAGTGGAACGTTTTCGCCTTATTTTGGGACTATTGGGCGTCAGCATCGCCATTATCGTAGGCTACTTGCTAATGTATTCGATCAAACGAAACCTCGGAAAAGACATCGAAATTTTGCGCCTCTCCTCGTCGCAAATGATCTCTACCGCCGAGGTATACCGAAAACAACTCTCTGAGCACTCTACCTCGGTAAATGAAACCACCAGCACGGCCGCCGAACTGTCGGCTGCGCAGCGGCAGGTGGTGCAAAATGCGACGTCGGTTTCTGACTCTGGCGAGAAGGCGGCCGAGGCCGTACAATCGGGCCAGGGCGCCATCAACGAAACCATCGAAGGGCTTCAGGCGATTAAAGAAAAAACCGAGGCCACCTCTAAGCAAACGATCGTGCTCAGCGAAAAATCGCAACAGGTTGGCCGCATCGTCGTCGCCATTAAAGACATTACCGAGCAAATTAATTTGCTGGCCCTAAACGCCGCGATTGAAGCGGCGCGTGCCGGTGATCAAGGTAAAGGTTTCGCGGTGGTCGCCGGTGAAGTGAGAAAACTTGCCGAGCGGACCAAAAAATCTACCGAAGAGATTACCCAGCTGGTTCAAGACATTCAGAATTCAACCAACGCTACGGTATTGGCCACTGAAGAGACGATTAAATCAGTAGACGCTGGCCGCCGCATTGCCGAAGACTCGGCCAAAGCGTTTGATAAAATTTCGAAGCTGGTTTCAGAAACTTCGGAAGCAATCAAAGGAATTTACCTCTCTTGCCAACAGCAAGATAGCGCCACCATGCAAATCTCGGGAGCCATGGGGCAGATCAACTCCGGAATTAAAGAGACCGTGCAATCAGTGCAAAAGACGGTTGGCGCCGCCAACGAGCTGGTTGGCATCGCTGGTCGTTTACAAACCCTTATCGGGTAGCCCTTTATCTATTTGGCGGTAACCAAAAATGAACACTGCCGAACGGCAAAACCTTTCGCAGGTCTTCCGCGAAGAAGCATTTGAGCAGCTTGATCTGCTCAACGCCTCGATTCTGAAGTTGGAACAAGAGACGCCCACCCGTGAGCACTTCGAATTAATTCTGCGTACCGCGCACAGCCTAAAAGGCGGCGCTAAGCTGATGGGGGCCGCCCCCATTGAAAAGGTGGTTCACTCGTTCGAATCATTGATGGTCGAGGTAAATGAAGGACGCCTGGCCATTTCACGCGAGTGCATCGACACTCTGCTTGATTCCATCGACAGCATTCGAAATGAATTGGGCGGGGTGCAGCACGCGCCCGGCCGTGACCCCGATACCGTGGCCGGCCGCCTTTTAAACCTTGCGGCGCGGGGACCGGAGCTGCCCGATTTCGTCGGCAGTTTTCCCACCCTTTCTGACGACACCGCCAAATTTCTCACCGAATCCCAAAAATCAACGCTACTGGTAGCAAAGAGAAATCAGAATTCGATTTTCTTAGTGAAGTGGACAATCAGCTGGGATGCCTACGTCAAAGACTTCGTCCAGAATCTGAAAATCCTTTCCGAGGCCGCCACGGTAGTGGGAATGGTGGCCGGTACCCCGCCCAGCGATCGTAAAATAGTTTTCGATATTCTTTACGTGTGTACAAAGAATAGGGCGGTGTCGACGGCCTCCTTTACCAATTGGGATGTCGTTATTTCTGAGCTCACCCACGCCACTCCGGCTGCCGCCACGGCGCCCGAGCTTAAGCTGGTAGTAGATGCGGAAGATGAATTTACCCGAGAGATGGCGCTACTGCTTGTTCAATACATCGCTGAGCATTTAGACGAGTTTGATGATTTTTCGAAAGACATCATCAAGCTGGATAAAACGCCGAAAGACCAAGAGTTGATTCACGGCCTCTTTCGCCGAGCCCACAGTTTGAAGGGCACGGGAACTTCATTTGGTTTGCCTTCGGTTTCAGAGTTTAGCCACCGGATTGAAACCGTGTTAGATGGCTTGCGATCAGAGAAGCTCTCGGTGACCCCTAACGTTATCGACTGCCTTTTGCGCGCCAGCGATGAATTGAAACTGCTTTTCGAACATGCCAAGGCGGGAAATACGACCGTAAAACCTTCGGCGCAATTGGTGGCTGAGCTGGAAGGGCTGGCCGCTGGTCGGCCGACCGTCGTAGGAACGGTTACCCCCGAGGCTAACCACAACGCTGCCGCACCAACTACCCCAGGCAAAGAAACGTTACTCACCCCGGTGGCGGCCATTAAGCCTACCGATTCTCCTGCGGCGCGAGAGTCGATTCGCGTGCGCCTAGAAAAGTTAGACCGCATGGTCAACTTGGCGAGCGAACTCACGCTCGATAAAAATGCGCGTGAGACCTTGATCAAAGAGTTATCGCGGGTCTATGGCCGCTTTCAGAGGCTGCATCGGCGGTGGCAAGAGATTGTCGACCGCTTCGTTGGGGACACGGCACACTCACCTGAGCTTTCGGTAAGTTCGCACGTGCTGTCTAACGAGATTCACCAAGGCATGAAGTCTTTCGACCAAGACCTTGGCCAGTGCTCAACCGATTTTATTTCGCATTCAGAACGCTCGGCGACGATGGTGTACGCGCTGCAAAACGAGGTGTTGCGGATTCGCATGGTCCCCATCTCTCTGCTTTTTGATAGCGCGCCCAGGCTGGTTCGCGATTTGACCCGCGACGGCAAAAAACAGATTAGCTTAGAGCTCAAGGGTGCCTCTACCGAGCTGGACAAACGCGTACTAGAGCAGATGAGCGATCCGCTCATTCACCTAATTCGAAACGCCGTGGATCACGGCATTGAAACGGCGAATGAGCGTATCCTAGCGGGCAAACCGGGACGCGGCACGATTGAGCTTTCGGCCGAGCAGCGGGGTAGTCAAATTTTGATTACCATTAGGGACGACGGCCGCGGCATTGACGCTAAGCGCGTGTTGGCCAAAGCACGAACCATGGGAATAAAACTTCCCAAAAATGATGCTGAGATGACGCCCGAAGACACCTACCCCCTAATCTTTCTACCGGGTTTTTCTACAAAAGATGCGGTCACCGAAATTTCGGGTCGCGGCGTGGGCATGGACGTGGTGAAGAAGAACATTGAGTCGCTTAAAGGCGAAGTGTCGATTGAGAGCACCCCGGGAAAGGGCGCCTGCTTTCAGATCTATTTGCCGGTGAGTTTAGCCGTAATTCAGGCAGTACTGGTTTCGGCCGGCGGCCACGACATTTATTTTCCGACCGACTCAGTAGTTGAAATTGCGGAGGTGGCTGAAGAAGAGTTTCAGCCTATTGACGGCAAGCCCACGATCAATCGACGCAATATAACCGTACCGCTTGAATCGTTAGCGCGCATTTTTGGGGCGCCAGAAAACCGGCCTAAAGGCGGCAAGCGTACTATTTTATTTGTGCACGGCGTGGTGCGGGGACGCCGTGAGGTGTTTGGTTTTTTTATCGACGCGGCACTTGAAGAGCACTCGATCGTACTGAAAGAGCCCAACCTTCACTTTAGAAAAATTCGCCACATGGCCGGGGTCACCATTCGCCCCGATGGCACGGTGGCGCTGGTGATTGATACCACGAGCTTAATCAGCCATGCGCTAGGTCTTGAGGGCAAAGGGTGGACCGTGCAGCCTGCCTCGTCAAAAGAGCCGACTAAACGATACCGACTTTTGGTGTGCGATGACACGCACACCAGCCGCGAGCTATTTCGCACTCTGCTTGAAACCGCGGGCTACGACGTAGTGACGGCCAAGGATGGAAAGATGGGCTTTGGCGTGGTTGAAAAGGGAAAAATCGATCTCGTGGTTTCCGATATTCAGATGCCTGAGATGGATGGTTACGAATTGGTCGCAAAGATTAAGGCCGACGCCCGGTACAAGGGCACGCCCGTGGTTTTGGTAAGTTCGCTTTCTAAAGACGAAGAAAAACTGCGCGGCATGCAGGCGGGCGCGAATGCTTACATCGTTAAGGGGTCGTTTGATCAAAATAATTTGATCTCGACGGTGGAGAGGTTGCTCGGATGACCAAAGCAAATATCAGGGTGTTGGTGACTGACGATTCGGCCACCGTGCGCAATTGGCTGTCGACGGTGCTTACGCCCGACCATGGATTTCAGATCGTGGGCGAGGCCCGAGATGGCAGCCAGGCCATCACCCTAACCCGCAGCTTGAAGCCCGATATTATTGTGATGGACGTGGAGATGCCCAATACCGATGGCTTTCACGCTACTGACGCCATCATGCGCGCCACCCCTACGCCAATTCTTATTTTTACTTCTACCGCCGTTTACCGTAGCAAACGCGTGCCCTTTCGGTCGCTGTCGGCCGGGGCACTCGAAGTAATGCTAAAGCCCAAGTCAGTGATGGATGAACGGCACCACGTGATTGCCGACATGTTGCGAAAAAAGCTGCGCGTGCTTTCGAATGTGGTGGTGATTAGAAAAACCGGCGTTCCCGACCCACTTTCGCGGCCCACCGTAGGGCCGCTGTTTCATGGCGCGCCGACGATAGTAGCGATTGGGGCTTCGACGGGCGGCCCTACCGCGATTGCCACTTTGCTTGCGGGCATGCAGCCAAACGCGTCGTTTGGGGCGGTGATTGTGCAGCACATGGCCGAAGAATTTATACCGGGGTTTGTCGAGTGGTTGGGTGAGTCGTGTAAGGTGCCGGTGGCTGAAGCACGCCAGTTCGATACCATTCAGCCGGGAAAGATTTATGTGGCACCCGGTACTCATCACCTGTGCATAAGCCCGTCGCGTCGATTTGAGTTGGTGGATGGGCCGTTGGTTCATGAGTGCCGCCCTTCGATCGATATGCTTTTTAAATCGGTGGCGCGGGCGGCGCCGCGTGAAACGTTGGGCATTTTGCTTACGGGCATGGGCAGTGATGGCGCCGAGGGTTTGCTTCAACTCAGAAAAGCGGGGGGACAGACTTTGGCCCAAGACGAAGCCAGCAGCGTGATTTTTGGGATGCCCAAAGAGGCGTTGGCGATGGGGGCGGTGGATACTTTGTTTTCGCTCGACGTGTTGGCGGCGGCGTTAAAAAATTCGTTTAAGGCGGCGGCATGATTAGCGGCGAAAATCACCTTTTGTTATTTTTGGTAGAGCCGTTTCGTTGTGCTTTGCCGGTGCCCAACGTGCAGGAGATTATTCGCATGGTGGGAGTGTCGGCCATTCCGGGCACGGCAAAAAATTTAGAGGGCACGATTAATCTGCGCGGCCGCATGGTGCCGGTGGTGGATTTGCGCAAGCGTTTTGGCATTTCGGAAACGCCTTACGAGGCGCGCACGCGTATTTTAATTATTGGCTACGGCGGAAAACCGATGGGTTTGATTGTGGATGATGTTACCGACGTGGTGGAGATTGCTCCCGACGAAAAGTCTTTTGATCTGACCGAGTGGGCTGACAATTCGTCGGCGCCGGTTTCGCGGGTGATTAAGGTTGAGGGGCTGGCTTACGCGGTATTGGATTTGCGGCACCTGTTTGATCATGATGAGGCGATGATTGCGCCGGGGGTAAGGGGGGCACGTGACACCAAAAGTACTCATAGTGGATGATGATTCGGATGTGCGGCGGTTGGTGCGTTTGTATTTAGAAAAGATGCACCAGTGCGATATTCGTGAGGCCGAGCACGGGCTCGAGGCGATTAAATATTTGATGGGTGAGAGTTTTCAACTTTTGATCACTGATTTGTTTATGCGGCCGATGAATGGCATGGAGCTGGTGGCTTTTTTGAAGCGCACGCCTGGCTTTGAAAAACTACCCATCATCATGTTGACGTCGAATGGCGAAGAGCGTGACCGCGACCGTGCCCTTGAGCTAGGGGTGAATGACTACCTGCTCAAGCCTTTTTATCCCACCAAAATTGGCCCGCTGATTGAGAAGCACTTGGCCGCGGCCTAAAGAACAAAGGTGAAGTTAGTTATTTACCGGTAGCGGAAATTTTTTGAATTTTAAGTTCAGTCCAGTCCCCATTCGGCGCAAAGCCGTAGCTAGTGCCGTTAATCGTTAAGGGAAGCGCGCCTCTTCCCAGCGTAACGACAAATTTTGCCGGCACGATGCGGGGGTTGATTTGGGGAAGGCATGGCTGACCGGTGTGCGAGTAGAGCACTTCGAAGTTAGCGGCATTGGCTTTGGCCTGATACAAGCCCGCATAATTTTCCATGCAGCTGTCGGTAGGAAGAATTTTAAAGGTGAGGGTAACGGCGACCTGATTGTTGCCCAGTTTGCGAAACTGAGCGACCCGAACGGAATTGGCGTCGAAGCTAAGTTGAGCAAACCTGGTAACCGAGGCTACTTGGTCGTTGGCGTTAGCTACGACTCCCCCGAATGCCACTAAACCTAATAAAAACAAACGCATAGAAACACCCCCGTGTTAGTTGTTATGGGTTATTTCTCGCCGTGGCATTGCTTCGTGTCAATATCACTTCAGTAAAGAATGCCGCCTCCTTTATCCCATCTAGTAACAACCACTTATGTGCTGGGTAGACGTTTAACGGGCCGGATGTTATCTCCTTTATCCTTAGTGCGGAGAGATGTCCGAGTGGTTGAAGGAACACGCTTGGAAAGCGTGCAGACTCGAAAGGGTCTCGAGAGTTCAAATCTCTCTCTCTCCGCCATTCTTTTTAATTCAAAAATAATAACGGGTAGTTAAGAAAACGAATTAGTGCTTCCTGGCCAATTCCTGGCCACTTTGATCCAAGTTTTTTCTTTTCTCCTGACCAAAGCGCAGGACATTGGCTTGTTCCGGAACATCGAA
>JAYSWN010000212.1:0-2783 GCA_043718025.1 Pseudomonadota bacterium | reverse complement strand
CCCAATTCCTGATGACGCCAATGCCGCAAACCGATTAAATCAGCCTCAGATTCAAATTGTTGAAGCAGCGTCTAGTACAATCTATTGCGCAAGTGAGCTTTCGGGATTCAAAAAGCCCGCTCCATTTAGTTCGGTACCCCCCCCACGCCTGGTCATGAATTTACCGGATCGTTTTCGACGCCTCACCTTCAATCATATGGGCTACGAGGCGACGTCGCCTGAAACCTGGGATCCCATCACCCGGATGTGGGTTAGATATGGCGAATCTTCCGAGGGTAGACCTCCTCGACTGCTCCTAAATGTTGGCTGCGCCTTTGGCAGCTCTGCCATCAAAGCCGCCCAAGTGGGCGCCCGCGTGATCTGCAACGACCTCGATGAACGCCACCTTAAGGTTTTGGCGGTAGCGGTCCCTGAAGAACTCGCGGCCCAGTTTGTTTTTTTACCGGGCGATTATTGTGCCGAATGCACTTTGCGTGACCTAAACGGGGCTGAAAATGTTGACGCCATCTTGATCGCAAGGGTGCTGCATTTTTTTTCGCCCGAACAGTTTCGTCGGGCCCTAGAAATCAGTTTCCGCTTACTTAAACCCAGAGGTCGAATCTATATTGTGACGGCGAGCCCTTATCTGAAAAGCTTAGGCAATTTTTACCGTTATTTTGAGCGTAGAAGAAGCCTCGGGTCCTTATGGCCTGGCTATCTCGATGGGGTCTCCGAAAAATTTAGTGACTATTTTCCCGAGATCGGAGCTCGCTACCCGGAATCAATGAATTTTGTCGACCCCGCGATTCTGACGCGTGAAGTGGTCGCGGCGCAATTCAAGGTGCTCCGATCGGCCAGTTATTTGGAAGACGTTTCCCTTCCCCTTGAACACCGGATGGACGGCCGCGAGCTGATTGGAATCGTAGCTGAAAAATTATAGCGCGAGAGGCAATCGCTCTGCCCGCAAGAGAAACGTTTACAAGATTTCATTCAGCGGGGTTGCGGGAGTGAGAAAATGAATCTGCTCCCTTTTCCTGGTAAGGACTCCACCCACAGTTTACCGCCATGCCCTTCGGCAACGCGCTTACAAACCGCAAGGCCAATTCCGGTGCCAGATAAGGCGTCTTTTGGGTTCAGTCGTTGGAAGAGCTCAAAGATAATCTCCTGAGACTCGGCAGCAATGCCGATACCATCGTCTTCAACCGAAAGCTCCCAAGCGTCGCCGGTATTGCGTGAAGAAATCTTGATTTGCGGTGCGCGTGTATCATCTCGGTACTTAATTGCGTTGCTGATTAGGTTTTGAAAGAGTTGAAGTAGCTGGCTCGGATCGGCCCAAACTTTAGGTAAAACTTCACGCTTAATTTGTGCATGGCTCTCGGTGATAGACTGGCTCAAATTTGCGAGCGCTGTGTTTACCACCTGGTCCAGATCAACACCAGAAAACTCAGGCTTTTCCGCGCCAACTTTTGAGTATTGTAAAAGGGCGTCGATCAGCTGGTACATGCGATTAACCCCCTGCGTGATGAAACCAATGAAGAGATCCGCCGTTTCGTCTAATTTACCCCTGTAGCGCTTCGAAATCAGTTGAGTGTAATTGGTCACCGTACGCAACGGCTCCTTTAAGTCGTGCGAAGCAACAAAGGCGAATCTCGCCAATTCGGTATTCGAACGCGAAAGCTCCTCACTCTGCATTCTCCGTTCGTGAATATCGGTGTTGGTGCCAAACCAAAGCACTTCTTGCTCGGCGTCACGGTATAGGGATCCTCTGAACATAAACCAGCGGTACACCCCATCATGTCGAAGTAGTCTCCCTTCGCCATTGTAAGGCGTTCCGGCCGCAACGCTTGCTCTCCAATTGATTAGGGTATTGGCAAAATCATCGGGGTGAAGAAGGCTGGACCAGCCGTCGCCGACGAGCTTATCGAAAGTCATTCCTGAATAATCCGTGAGCTTAAGGTTACATGTCTTCAATTTCCCCCGAGCATCGGCAACCCAGACCATGTGGGGAATCGAGTCGATTAAACTCGTCAGATAAATTCGGTTTTGTTCGAGTGCCTCTTCCGCTCGCTTTTGCTCGGAAACATCTCTAATGAAGATGGCCAGCCCCCCATCGGGAGTTGGGTAAACGGTGGTGTCCGTCCAGACGTCGCGGGGAGGGTAGTACTCTAGAAAGTGAGTCGTAATTCGCATCTCCATCGCCCGGTGTAACTCGACCCAATATCTCGAATCGGGGTTGGTGGCCTCAGGATAGAGTTCCCAAATAGAGTGACCCACTACGTCGGCGAGGCGAATCCCACCGAGGTTGCAGTGTTTTGAGTTAGCGTGAACGTAGCGGAATTGAGCATCGAGCGAGCAGAAAGCGTCGCCCATACTCTCGAGAACATCCAGCGCGGTGTCCGCGGCGTGCCTTTTGGAAGTGGGGTCTGCTGTAGGCCCTGAACTCACACAGTCCTTTCGGGCGGCGATTTCAAACTTTGTGGTACGCGTAACATCTTTCGCGACGATTACTAGAGCTTGAACCGAAGAGTCAAATCATAAAGCTGCCGTTTATCGACGACAACCGTGGGAAAAAGACTCTTGTATTACAAGCGTGCGTCGTTAGTAGGCCAACGGCAATTGTTCAAAGCGCGGGATCTATTGAACAATGAGCATTCATGCCGAATGAGCTGACTCTTAAATGTGGGTTCAACGGTGGTTTTTCCCTCGTCGCTAAAGCTAAACCCAAAAACTGACGAATAGACCTAGGTATGGGTTCACAAGAAAAACGATTTGACTCGCCGTTTCAGGTTGAACCGGCGGTTCTT
>JAYSWN010000211.1:0-46597 GCA_043718025.1 Pseudomonadota bacterium | reverse complement strand
CCCGTACTCCGCAAAGCTTCCTAAAAAGCCGATGAATTACTAACGGGGCGACAATATCGCTGGGGAATTAGGGCGACCATATCGCCCAAAAATCACACCAAAGCTAAAGCTTGCACGACGCAGCCCGATAAGAAGGGGTGGAACCCGTTCAAGCACAACCGATCGATACCCCCTCGGCGCCGCAGTGCCCGATGTGTCAAAAGCCGATGGTGGATGCGTTGTTTGCCGATTTGGGCCGCCGCTTCGGGTGCCCACCCTGCCGAAGCATTTCTCTACAAAAAAATGACCTTTCGAATCTGGCTTTAACTTCATTAGATTTGCCCGACGCCCCGTGGGGCTCGGCCAGCCAATCTACTTTACCCTGCCCGTGTTGCCCATCCACTCAGCTGCAGGAGGTGGTCTATTCTCAAGCCTACCCGGAGCCCCTTTTCTTTTGCCAGCGCTGTAGCGGAATTATGATTTCGCATGAAGGCCTCGGCCGCATCCGGCGCTTTCGTCTCAAGCTTGAAATCAAAGACGGCTATACGGAGTGGATGGATCCGCACGGCGGTTTTTTAAGCCTAGTGGCGTTTCCCCTGTGCATCATCGGCGCGTGGCTGTGCGACATTTTGGTTTTTCCGGCCCTGTTGCTAAAGGGCATCGATATGCAGTTTCACGAATTCGGCCACGCTTTTATTTCATGGTTTTCAGGAATGCCGGCGATTCCCCTCGCGGTGGTTACCATTCCATTCGCCATCCCCAAAGCGGTTACCTACTGCCTTTTGGCGTTGAGTCTGTTTTTTTGGTCGTATAAAGGGCGGCAAGAGCAGCTTAAAGGATTTACGTTCTTCTTCTACGCCCTTTTAGGCCTGCAGGCTTTTATGACGTTCGGCCTATCCAATGCCAGCGCCACCGAATACGTGGTGATGGGCGGCGTGCTCGGCCAGTTTTTAATTCCGCTAGTTTTGGGCATGGCTTATTTCTATGCGCTGCCCAAATTCTGGAACTGGTCTTTCATGCGCTATGCTTTTCTCTTTGTGGCGCTGTATTGCCTTGAGCACAATTCGGAGTACTGGGGTGAGATCGTAAAAGGGAAACTACCCTTCCCTTACGGTTCGATAGTTGGTGGCATCGGTGACACCAACGGCGACATGAACCGCCTCATTGATGAATTTGGCTGGGCCGAAGGGTCGCTGCGTAGGCTGTTTAATATGGTGGGGCTGCTCTGCCGAACCACCATTTGGTGTCACTTCTTGTATCTGCTGTATCAGAAGATGAAGAGCTCATCCGCTGACAAAAGAGGTCGCTAAAAAGTTATGATTTAAGTGGTGCCCCCGGCCAGACTTGAACTGGCACTCCCTTACGGGCAAGGATTTTAAGTCCTTTGTGTCTACCGATTTCACCACGAGGGCTAACTTGAACTTTTTTTAGACCGCGAAACCTTATCCGTCCACCCACAAGTGCGTCACGCCCGAAAAGCCCCTAAGTGTTTCTTTTCTAGCCGCAGGTACACCACCAGCGCCACCGCCGAAACCAGCAAAAATCCGTTGGGCAGCAAATACGCCGTCTCTAGGCCAAAGCGGTCGGCCACGCGGCCCATCAGCCATTGCGACGCCATTAACGTGAGCTGAATCGAACCCAATATCCAGAGCGTGAGCGACCTGGATTGCTCGGGAAAAACCCGCGACGACCGGGCCATCATCAGCGGAAACAGGGGCCCCACCAATCCGGCAATAACCAAGGCCGGCGGCCAAACGTAACGGCCCATTAGGGATCCGGCCAGGGCCACCAAAATGGAGAAGCCCATCAGCCAAGTTTCCCACCGCGGCGGCAGTTTAAAAAAACAGACCCCTCGGCTCAGCCCCATGGCCAGAAAAAACCAGCTAAGTACGGCCGCGGCCGAACCCATCGAGTAGTGCTTAAAATCCACGAGGTAGGTCACCATCCAAGTTGAAATCAGCACTTCGCCGGCCACGTAGCTGGCAAAGAGAATTAAAATCCAAATTTGCGTTTGGCTTAAGCGGTGGGCCGTGGGGGCATTCTGGGTGTCGGCATTTTTGGTTAAGCCCGCGCCGATCACCGCTAAAAATAGCAGAAACGGAATCATCACCAGCGCCGCAGTTTCAAACCGGTATTCAAAGCGCACGGTTTCGGCCACGACGAAAGGGGCCACGAGTGAAGCCAGGCCGTACATCATGTGCAGGCCGCAAAAGTAGCGCCCGCGCTCTTCGTGACTGGTGCCTTGAATCAGCAGCATGTTGCCCAGCGCGCCCAGTAAAGAAATAGAAACGCCCCACAGCCCCGCCACCGCGATGAATTTGGGAAAGCTGGTGACGAAGTAAAGCGCCGCCACCGCCGCTGAGCCCATAATTACGAGCAAAAACGAAAGCGCCCGATCGGTGATCCGGCCCGAAAGGCGAATCAACGAAAACAGCCCCACCACCGACGCCAAGTTTCCCATGCCAAAAAACCAGCTGGCTTGGCTGTAGGGAAGATTAAGGCGTTGGCTCAGTAGGGGCAGCAGCGGACCGCGCACGTTGTCTAAATAGGAGGCCACGCTCATGGCAATTACGGCGCTGGCTACGTAGCGGGGCTTCATGGGTTCCTTTAATGGGAAAAACGCGAGGGCTCTTTATTATAGCCAGGGCTGAAAAAGGCACGTTTAACTTTGTTAAAAGGGGATTCTTTATGATGATTAGTAGAACGGGGGGGCGGGGCGGGGGCGGGGGCGGGGGCGGGGGCGGTGAGCCTAGCCGCAACTTCACCCGTTTTCGGAATTTTTTTCAAATTTTTCTTTCCGGGAAAAGAAGAAAAAAAAAATCAGGAAATTTCAAAGCCAGGAAATTTCCTTAGAGGATGTCTCAAAAGTCGCATCTTGCCGTCATTGCCGAAGGCGCACGCAGTGCGGCTGAAGCAAACTTGTCACGTTGAGTGAACACGGATTACCGAGAAACCAAGGCTGCCACGGGTTGCCGCGCCTGCCAAGGCAGGCTCGGTAAATGACTATGAAAAACGACTTTTGAGACATGCTCTTAGGAAACCGCCAAAACAAATCGAAGCCCCGTGCAAATAAGAACCTCCGACGATGACCTTAAGACAAGTGAGGGGAACCAAGTGAAAGCGGTCGGCGCAAAGTAAGTGGCGCCTCCACGATACAAAACAATTCAATAGCGCCAAGGTGAAAAGTTAGAGTCTTCCCTTAATTGAAACGCCAAGGAAAAGCGCCACGCTCCCCACGGAGCGAATCACTCGCCATCGTAAAGAATCTAAAAGGGGCGGTGGCGCCAGCGGCTAGGGATTCAAGCGCATTCTGCCTAAACACCCCGTGAAAACATGGTAAACCATCGTAACTATTTATGAATTTAGAGGCAGGGCGACCCGGCCCCTGAATACAGCCCGGCGGCTACCCCAAGACCACTAATTCAATTATAATTACGGATAGTTAGATCTCACCCTACGGCCAACGGCTAGTGAGTAGACAACCGGCCGCGGTTCTTTAGGCGGCAATTCTGGCAAGCCCCCTGCACTATATAAAGGCAAAGAACCCGGCATAGTTTTGCTTTTTTGAGCTTCACCGTTGTCGGAACCGGAGAAAACCAAGCCGTGAACCGCCCCTCTTACCAAGTCGCCTTGCTTCTCATCTTGATGGTGGGCGGTGGTGTGTTTGGTGCGCCACCTACCGGGGCGGACCATGATCCTATCGTGTCTAACAGGAAAGATCGAACTCCTCCGGGCACTTTTCGTTATGAGCATCCACGTGACCCCAAAAGGGAATTGCGTGTGGATACGGCACAAAATAACAGGTTCATCGAACTCAAAAAAGTACAAGGCCTCGAGCAACTGCCCCTCTCAATTTTCTTGATGGCCGAAAATAATCCAAGGCTCAAGAGTGTCGATTCTAAAAATAACTTCATCACCGAAGTCTTTGCACAGGTTAAGGCCATCAAAGCGGTCAAGGTTGCGACATCTAGCGAAGCCCTCACAAAAGACGAAGAAAATAAACTCAATTCAGCCGCTGCCGATTTAGCAGAAATTTTAAAGGACGTCGTTCCAAACTATCTTGATACTAAGAAAGATGAAAGTAGCGTCGCTAACCCTCTCAGACTTGAACAAGACTTAACCATTCTCGGTGACGTTCAGGGCAAACAAGATGCGGCGGCCAAAGCGTTAGCCTTTGCCCGCGCTGAACTCGAAGAAAAACTAAAACGTGAATTCGAGAAAACCATAGCCGAACTTCAGATTAATGACTCCGGCCCCCCTCGACGTCCCGATACCAGCAAGTCGGACGCGAAAGACGATGATAGTGCCGGCCCCGCCGTTAACGGAAAAACCGACGAGTCAAAAATACCACCCATAGAAAAAGTGGACCCTAGACAAGTCCAAGGACCGAACAACCAATTCGCAACCGCCACCGGCACTGGGACTGGCACCGGTACGGGTACGGGAACCGGCACGGGAACGGGTACTGGCACCGACGATTCACAGGCCAACCCCCCTCCCAGCCAAGGCGGCGACCAATCCAATAAAGGGGGCGGACCGCAGAGTCCAAGTCCCGGCGGCGGAAATCCGGGCGCTTACAAACCGAGCCAAAACCAGGTGAAGGCTCAAGAGATCAAATCCATGTCTCAGCTTGGCCAACTCGATCTTGCGAGCGTGGCGGTTCGTGATAAAAATTTAACCCCCGAAGAGCAGAAAAGCATGGGCGCTCAAGATGAAAGCGACCCGAACGGCGCGGATAAACGCCTCAAGATTGCGCTCGACGAGATTGAAGTAAAAACAAAAACCCAAATGGAATTTCAAAAAACGGCAAATGACGCAAAGCTTGCCGCCATGAATGCAGCACGCCTGCAGAGATTAGCCAACGAAGCCACACCACTGATTGAAAACAACCTTACAAAATTAGACGGGTTGCGTGGCAATGCAATTAACGCCCAGAGGGCGCGGCGCAAGAGCGAGTTGCAATTGGCAAATCAAACGCCACAAACTTTTCAGTCCACCAAACTTCCTGCGCTTAACGGTCGCCGAATTCCCTCAAGTATAAACCGCCCCACAACACTAAGAGCCTTCAAATAACTGGTCCCAATCTAAACTAGCCCCAAGAAAAAATTACCCGATTTGCCGTCGATTCCACCCGCGCTAACACTTGTGCTCTTCGGCATCAGTCTTGCTTTGACACTATTTGGGCAACTTCGGTAACTCCATCTTGACGCTTTGTATAAATGATTTCTGGGGGGGATTAAATGCGGGGCAACGTCTTTGGGGCTATCGGTTTCATTTTATTTCAAACGTTTTCAAGCTTTGGGCAACTTGCAAAAATTCCCGATCGAGTCGACTACGAAAAATACCGCGGAATTTACAATGCGCAAAAAGGGGTTTCTGACGGAGCCCGACGCCACGCCAATAATAAAAAGGCTGACTACCAGCAGAAGCAGAGAGACCGTTCAAACCTCGAGCGCGAAAAATCTAACCTTCAAGACAAAGTGGCCTCTTCGCTTGCCGAGATCACAAGCCTTGAGCGGCGCATTGGCGATCTCAACCGTAATAGCGATCAGCTAAAGGCTCAATCGCAAGTTAACGACACCGAAATTCTTAAGCTGCAAAACGAAATTGCCGATCTCACGCAAAAAGTGGCCGACAAAGAGACCGAAATTCGCCGACTAAGCAAAATCCGCGACAACGCCTCTACAGTTAGAGACGGTTTGGCGCAGCGCCTTGCCAACGAGCGCGATCGGTTGTCGCGGGTCATCAACGACCTTGCCCAGCTAAGCGCTCAACGGGGGCAGTTGGTGAATTCAATCACCACCCTCGACAACGAAATTCAAGGTTTAGTGGCCGAAGTGGCGCGCCTGCGGCGCGACCGCATCGAAGTGGCCCGGCAAATCGGCGTGCTCGAAACTCAATTGGGCTTTTTGCAAGGCGAGCTGCAAGAGCTCACCAAAAAGAGAGGCGAAGAGGAGACTAAAAAAGCCGAAATTCGCCAACGCATCGACGAATTAAACCAAAAGTCGGCCGAGTTTGCCGGAGCGCTGCAAGAGTGGGATCGCCAAATTGCCGCGGTAGACGTAAAAATTGCCGCCGCCCAACAAGAAGACCAACGGCTGCAACAACGCATCGCCAATCTCACCACCAAAATTCAGGAGAGTAGCGAGCGCCTGCAAAACCTTAACGCAAAATTAACCGCAATTGATGGTGAAATTGCGCAGGCCGTGGAAAAGCAAAATCAATTCACCACGCAGTTGGCCAATCAAAAAGCTAACGAAACAAAAGCCGAAGAAAACCGCGGCGAGCTCACCACCAAGATCGGCAACCTCACCGGCAAACAAAAAGAGCAACAAGATCGCTTAAACAGCATCAACAACGAAATCGCCAAGTTTGATAAAGAAATGGCGGCTAACAATCTGCAGATCACCACCCTAAGGCCCAAGCTGCAAGAGGTGGGCAACGAGATTACCCAGGCTGAAAACCGCAAAAGCGCGCTGCAAAAAGAGAAGGGTAAATTAGAAAACCAAATTCCTAAAATGGAAACGCAGCTGGCCGATCGCCAGGCCGCCCTCAACGCTTCTAATTCGACCATCGCCAGTCTCAAAGTACAGATCGGCACGTTGCAAACCCAAGCTACCGCCGCCGGCCAAAAGCTTGCCCAGTTAACCGGGCAAAAGTCTCAGCTCGAAGCCCAGGTCACCACGATTCAAACCGAAAAGTCGGCCCTTGCCGCTAAGCTTACCAACGTTAACGGCAAGATAAACGAATTGAACAAATCGATTACTGCGGCGCAAACGCAAATCGCCAATTTAGAAAGCCGCAAAGGGCAATTGAACAGCGCCATTGCTACTGCACAAGGCGCCATCGCCAAACTCGATCAATCGGTAGTCGGACTGCAAAAAGAGGCCGCCGACATTCAGGCCAATGTGACGATGCTCGGCAACCAGAAAAAAACGCTGGTGGGCGAACAGGCGCAACTCACCCAAACCGTAAGTGGTTTGCAACAGCAGATTGCCCCGACCGCCAAAAAAATTCAGGCGCTAAACGCCGAAAAAGCACCGTTGGCGGCACAGGTAGAAACCCTTTCTAAACAGTCAAACACGTTCGGCCAACAGGCCGCCGCCGCCACCGCCAAAGCACAAGCCGCACAAAATGAAAACGTGACCCTGCACCAGCAACTGAGCACGGCCCAAGCTAAGGCCGAGTCTCTCAAAACGGAGATGGGCGCACTTCAACAAAAGAACAAAGAGGTCGAGGCCCAGATTGCCGAGCTTCGTAAACCGCCGATGACTCCCGAAAAGAAGAAGCAGATTCAGGAGCTCGAAGGCCAATCAAAAGAGCTTGAAAAACAGATTGTCGCCAAACGCGTGGAACACGTCGGCGTGGTAGCGCAGATTCCTAAACTAAACGGCGAAATTAAGCAGAACGAAATCGAGATTAAACAAGGCACCAATCAGGCCACCCAAAAGCTCGCCGAAAAGGCAAAGGTTGACCAGCAGATGGCCGACGTAAACCAACGCATCGCCGCCATCAACGCGCAGATTCAAACCGTGCAAAGCGAAGTGGCGGAGTTACAAGCCAAGCTAACCGCCGCGCAAGGGCAATTGGCCGCCGTAAACCAAAAGATCAGCGGCACCGACGGGCAAATTACCCAGCAGAATGCCAAGCTACAGCAAGTGCAGCAGCAGATTGCCGGGGTTGAGCCACAGAAAAAAGCGTTGAACGAATCGATCGCTAAAGCGCAAAGCGATCTAAACGCGATACCCGGCCAAGTGGCCGCGCTCAATACCCAGATCTCCCAAGCAAACGCCGCCTTGGTTACCGCAACCGCCGAGCAAAGCACCCTTTCCGCCGAGCTAGAGAAGGCAGATAAGAAATTGGTTAATGTGCAAGCAAAGCTAAATGCCTTGGCTAGCGAAGTGGCCGCGGCCACCGCCGAACACAATGACCTGCAGGCTCAGCTTAAAAAAGCGCAAAATGCGCTAGCCCTGGCCGAAACCGAAAAAAATCAGCTCGTGGCCCAAATCAAAACGTTAACCGAAAACCTCGCCGCAAGCCGGCAACAGCTGGCCGCCATTCCGGGCCAAATTCAACAGACCAATGCCCTCATTGTGCAAAAGACCAACGAGCGCGATGGCATCGCCCAACAGATCACCGGTTTTGAGAAAGCCGTGGCGGAGTTGCAGCCTCAACTTGCCAAAGCCAACGAACAAAAAGCGGTGCTAGCCGCGGCCTTAGCCACGACCACCGGAAACCTGGGGGAGACGCAAGCTAAACTTCAGGAGGTGGAAACTCGTTTACTTCAGATTCGTAAGAACATTGCGGACACCAACGACAAGCTTAAGGGGGCTAACGAAGCGCTGCAGGCGCTGCGCGACCAAAAAATTCAGCTGCCACTGCGCATCGCCGAAGTGCAAGCTAAGTTAAACGAACACAACGCCGACAAAACTCAGGCCGAGCAAAAGAAAACGGCCAACGATCAAGAGCTTTCTCAGTTGGCAAAAAATCGCGAACAGCTGGCATCCTCACGCGAAGCCGTGGCTCAGAAAAAGGCCGAGGTCGATAAGCGCCTAGCCGATCGTCAAGCTGACCTGCGTGACGTGAATGCACGCCTGGCCGAGCTAGATCGCCGCCTCGAGAAAAAGGGCGAGCAGATAACCGTGGCCACTAACGACCTGCGCGAAAATCGCCGAACGCTTCGCCAGCTTGAGGTTGCCCAGACTAAGATTGAAACTGAAACGCTTCCCCTAAAACGCACGGAGCGCGAAACCGCCGGCACCACGCTGGTTCAGGTGGATGACCGCCTGGCAAAACAGGGCCAACACAAAACTAAACTCGAAGACGCCATTAGCGCCACGAGAATAGAGCTGGCTACCGCCGAAAGCGCCTTGATCGTGGCGCAGCGAAATGTGAATACGGCCGTAAGCGAAAACTCAACGCTCGTGCAATTTAAAACTACCGCCGAGCGCCGGGTCACCACCTTGAACGATGAAAACATTCGCCTGGCGGATCAAGTAAACACCAACGACAACACCGTCGCCAGCCACCAGCGCGCAATTGCAATGTTCACGATCGAAATTCAGCAAAACGAAGGTCAGATTGCGCTGCTCGACCCCCGCATCCTCACCGCCCGAAACCTCGAAGAGATGGCTCAAGGCGTTTTCAACGCGGCCGACGAGGTAGCCAAAGCCGAAGAGAGCAAATCGCTCGCGGCTTTCCAGAAGTTCGAGTCGGTCTACGCCCAGTACAACAAAGAGAAAAAGGCGGCCGATGCCGAAGGCAGAGCCGACGCCTTGGCGGCCGGTATCGAAGGAAAATCTCCCGGAGCAAAAGAGGCCACCGAACGCGCTTTGGCCGATTCGTTGGCTAGTGGCAGCGCCGATGGCAATCGCCGGGGACTCGCCAAGGGCGAAGCCGACGGCAAAGCCCGCGACTACAAAGCGGCTTACTTAGTTGGCCAAAAACGCGGCACCGCTGAAGGCAGCATTGACGGCTTCGATCACGGCACCAAGGCCGGAACCGACGAGGGCAAAGCCAAAGGCCACGAAGTGGGTCTTGAAAAGGGTTTGCAAAAGGGGCTCAGCGAGGGCAAAGCGGCAGGATACGCTAAGGGCTACGCCGAAGGAAAGTCTAAGGAAACCTACGATCGCGGGTTTAGCGACGGCGAAGTGGCGGGCACCGAGCGAGCCCGAAAACTGGCCATGGCCGAAGACTATCCGCGGGGCACGGCGGAGGCTGAAAAAGCCATCTTAAGCAGCGAGCCCAAAAATAAAGTAGATATCGACAATAGTTCAGAAGAGAAAAAAGCGGCCGAAGAGGAAAAGCCGCGCGCCCTAAGCTCTCGCCAACGCTTGGGGGGAGTGATGACGGCCGGACTGGGCCGCTCGCTACAAGCCAACTCGTTGGTGAGTTTCACTTCATTCAACCCGAATGCCGATGAGTCGATTCCGCAAGTGGATTTTAGATACCGCCAGTATCTGAAAACCTACGAGCACCCTGACTTCGACAGCGCGTACGGCAGCGCGTACGACAACGCTTACACTTCGGAGTACAACACCGGTTACCCGGCAGTCTACGCCGTCAATTACCAACTCACCTACGACAAGAGCTACAACGAGGCCTACGCTAAAAACTTTGGCGTGGTTTACGATGCCGAAGCCGTACGTGGCGATGCCGATGGGTATAGAAACGGTTACGACAATGCCTACGCCGTGGCCCGTCCCAAAGCCTACGCCACCGCTTACGCCGAAAATAAAGCGGCCGCCGAAGCGGCGGCTCTGCCGCTTAAGTACGACGAAGGCTTTAAATCGGGCTACGAGGCAGGCGAAGCCGACGGCAAAGTGGCCGGCGCCAAAGCTGCTTACCAAGAGGGTTACGCCGCGGGAGATAACAAAGGCTTTGAGGGCAGCATCAAGGCGGCTCGTGAACTTGCGTACCGGCAAGGCTACGCCGCGATGACCGAACTCTACGCCGCAAGCTCGGTGGTAAAAGCCCTGTCGACGGAAGTTATCCGGGTCAATGGCGGAGAGCAGTTTCAACTCGGGGATGCAGTGGAGCTGCGAGTGCGCTTACGCAACTTCGGGGGCAAAGAGACCGCCACCGGTCGCTACACCGTTAAGGTTGAAGACATCGCCAAAACGCTCAAGATCGATAAGCAGAACCCAATCTTAAAAACGTTGGCCGCCGAAACCGAAGGCAATTACCTTAAAGTGGCTCTGGGCACTCTCACCGGCGCGTCGGGCATAGACCTTAAGGTCACGGTGCTAGAAGAAGCCAAGGTGATTGGAACCTTCAGCGTGAAGAAAGAGATGTCTCAGTTCTTCACGGTGTCGCGTCTTCCCAATCCCATAAACGCCAAGGTGAATGGCTTGTTCTCTAACCCCATCTGGTTAAAGAACGTGAGCGGCCGCCCGCTTCCGGCAGGCTACCGGCTGGTACTCAAGATGAGCGATGCGCGGCTGAGCATTCATCAGCCGTTCATCCCCCTTCCCTCCTCAGCGCCTAATCAGGAGGTGAAGGTGGATTTTTGGGTAACCGCAAGTCAGCACGCCGATTACTCTAAAAACTCAATGATGGTAACGGTCGAAGCGGCCCAAGGGGTCAAACTCTTCTCGACCAGCTACCAAGCACCAGTGAAATCGAACTGATAAATGACACTAGCGTTGCGTCGGGGCTAAGCCGAGCCCCGACGCACACAACCTTGGCCAGGATGCTTTTGGCGAACAAAAAATTTGTTCCTTCCGTGGGTGTTTTCGCCGGTAGATCGCCGTAGCAGTTTTCTCATTTCTCTACGCTTGACGGCAGCCTTTGCCGTCGGTGATTTTGAAGTGTGCCAATTGCCTTCGAAAACACTGAAATTGCGTTTAAAGCCCGCGACCGGGCGAGCCTGCTTCGCGCTTATTGGCTATTCCGCCTGATCGGATTTCCCTGGGTAGTGGCGGCCGGCACCTTCGTCGCCAGAATGGCCCTGCTACTGCGTTTGCCCGTTGGCCCTTTGCTTAAAATCACTTTCTTTAAGCAATTTTGCGGCGGCGAAACTATCGAGGGGTGCCGCGACACCATCCGCAAGCTGGGCAGCTTTGGCATTGGCTCTATCCTTGATTACTCGGTGGAGGGGGCAAAAGATGAAAAGACCTTTGATGCCACTACCGAAGAGATTTTAAAAACCATCGGCCTGGCTACGATGGAACCTCACATTCCTTTTTGTGTCTTTAAAGTCACCGGCGTCGCCCGCGGTGAGTTATTAGAAAAAATTCAAGACGGCGAACTTCTGACCTTTGCCGAAATGGGCGAATGGCAACGATCCCGCGAACGTATTTTTAAAATCTGCAACCGCGCCCACGAAAACAACGTTCGGCTTTTTATCGACGCCGAAGATTCGTGGATGCAAGAGACCATCGATCGCACGGTGGAAGAGATGATGACGCTGTTCAACAAACGGCGACCTATCATTTTTACGACCGTACAGATGTACCGCACCGATCGACGGGCCTTTTTAGAAAAGGCCCTTGGCCGCGCCAAGTTAGGTAAATACTTTTTTGGGGTAAAGCTGGTGCGCGGCGCATACATGGAAAAAGAGCGGGCGCGGGCCGTGCGACGGGGAACGCCCTCACCCCTATTTGCCACTAAACAAGACACCGATAAAGCATTCGATGAGGCGTTGGCTTATCTATTCACGCAACTCGATAACGTCTCGCTGTGCGCCGGAACTCACAACCAGGCGTCAACCCAAGCGATGGCCCAAAAGATTTCAGACCTAGAATTAGATCGTACCGATCCCCGGCTATTCTTTGCTCAGCTCTATGGCATGGGTGATCACCTGAGCTTTCCCCTGGCGGACCAAGGCTTCAACGTGGCCAAGTACGTACCTTATGGACCGGTGCGCGAGGTGTTCCCCTATTTGGCACGGCGCGCCGAAGAAAACACTTCGATCGCGGGACAGTCCTCGCGTGAGCTTCAGCTAATCGAATCGGAGCTACGCAGACGCAAAGCGTCACAACTTATTTCAAGTCCTAGAGTACAAAGCTGAATTTACCGATAAGGCATTGTGGCAGAGCCTAAAACAGTTGAGCGAAAACCCCGCGCTTTTGTGAAAATAAACTGGAAGAGAATTCGCGCGGAATTTTTAAAGCGGTCGGTTCCGATTCCGGCCCCGATCTTCTTTTTGATCTTTTTAGCCATCAGCTTGGCCTGCTTTAGTCTGTACTTCAAAGTGCAGCGAACCAATGCGCTGTTGCAGGAATTAGAGCACCGCACGGAAGCGATAGAGTCTCACCTGCAAGACTACGGTGGACCCGACTCTGAAATGGATGATGGCGACGAAGGGTACCCCGAAGGGCCAACTAGTCATATCATCGAGATGTAATTTTTAAATCCCTAAGCACCGCACTTAGCGAAATTAACGGCAAACCTTCGATCGCGGTGGGATCACTTCCCTTAATTTGGGTGAACAGGCTGATGCCCAACCCTTCGATCTTATAACTGCCCCCACAGTCGAGTGCCGGCTCTGCCTTTACGTAATCCGCAATTTCTTGCGGCGACAGCTCGCGCATGGTGAGCTCAGTGATCTCAAGCCACTCCTGCATTTTTTCTGACGACAAAACACAAACCGCAGTAAGCAGCTGGTGGGTTTTTCCCGACAACAAGGAAAGCTGGGTGCGGGCGTTTTCTTCGGTGCCCGGCTTATCGAGCACGGTGTCGCCCACCAGGGCAACTTGGTCACTGCCAATCACTACCGCACGGGGGTATTTTTGCAAAACCGCCTGGGCTTTTTGCCGGGCTAAAATCACCGCCTGCCGCTGCGGACTGTCGCCCTGTTTTTTTACAAGGCTCTCGTCCACATGCGAGGCCGCGGTGGTAAACGGAATCTGCAATCGCTCCAAAAGTTTTTTTCGGTAAGGCGAGGTGCTGGCCAAAATAAGGGTTCTAGATGATTTCAACGACTGCCCCATAATGCGCTACAGTAACGGATATTAATGGATTGGCCAACTGGTGGCTAACGCAGAACAAAATTGAGTCCCGAAAAATAATCGAGAACGCCAGTCTTTAGATCCCATTGCGGCTGATACTTTAGCTTCTGCGCCGCGAGCGTAAGATCCGCTTTAGTAAAATGCTGATAGGTGTGCGGTTCGTACGGCATGTCAAAATATTCTGGGTTACGGCGCTGCCCCAAAATTTCGTTTAGCAACTCCACCAGCTGATTGAAGCTCGTGGCCACGCCCGTGCCCACATTAAAAACGCCGGATGAGCTTTTCAAAGCAAGTAGGTTCGCGCGAACAATGTCTTTTACGTATACGAAATCGCGCTTTTGTTCGCCGTACTTAAAAAGCTTTGGGGTTTCGCCGCTTCGAATCTGTTTCGCCAGATGCCAAATCATGGATGCCGGCCGCCCCTTACCCGATTCATGCGGGCCATAGACATTGAAATAACGAAGCCCCACGCAAAAATGGTCGGGTAACTCTCTGGCCACTAGACGATCTATTTCAAGCTTCGAACTTCCGTAGGCGGTAATCGGGTCTTCGGCCTGCCCCTCTTTCATCGGCTCTTCACTGTGACCGTAAACCCCGGCGGATGAGGCGTATATAAATTTGGCGCCGGTGCGCCTAACCAGGTCACGAACCAAAGCGTACGACTCCAAATTATTCTTCCACAGCTCTTTTTCGTTTGGATAGCGGGGGTCGGTAATCGCCGCCTGATGAAAAACTGCATCCAGAGGGCCGCTCCAAGGTAGCTCAAGGGCCACATCCACCAGCTGCTTTTGCCCCGAAAAACCCGGTAGGTTTTCGGCCAAGCCAAGGGGGTCACGGTCCATCACCACCACTTCCCAACCTTCACGTTCTAATTCTAGGGCAAGGTTAGACCCGATAAAGCCACCACCGCCCGTCACTAACGCTCTCGCCATGCCTAGCGTATAACATACGAGTGCGGCTTCGGCAGCCGCTTCGCCATCAACTTTATTATCAATTCATCGTCTTCGCCCCGCCTGGCTTCGACCTCAAACGGAATCTGCAAGTAGGCCCGTGAGTGGCTGCCCAGCCGCACAAGGTTTTTTAGATAATCGCGTAAATAGAGCAAATAAAAAAACACTCTCCCGTAACGGTCTATTTGTAGCTGATGGGTTAACTCGTGGCGCAAAAGACGTTGCGAAATTACCGCCGCCGGCCCTTTAAACCAAATTGTGCGGCCTACACAAATTGCCTGGTAGTGACGTAGCAACGGCAAACGAAACGCCGGATGCGAGTACTTAAGGTGAATGGTATTATGACGTTTTTGCGCAATCTCTGGCATGGGGCCCCAATGAAAAACCTCTCTATTGTAACGATGTGTTTCGCATTTGCCACTTCCGCGTGGGCCGACGCCTTCATGGGCGAGTTAAGTAAAGGCACCTGCACTAAGCTCAAGGGACAGACTTTCGGCAGCTATTCCAAAGCCGTATTGGGCGATAAAAAATATGAAGTCACCCTTGATGACGCGGGGGCCTGTGGAAAATCAGTGTACGTTCTGAAAAAAGAGGGGCGTAAACGATGGGCCGTGTTTCCCGATGAAAAAGGCTGTCTGTGCTACGTTAACCTTTCGAAAGTGATTGAAAAGGCAAAATGAGACTCGTTCACTTTGCTCTCATACGGCTGACATGGGCTCTTTGGGCCACTTCATCCCAATCCGTAGCCGACTCACTACCCATTATGATGGGCGCCTCGGTAGGAAATGCGACTCAGTTTGTTGTGTTGTACGAGGGCAGCGAAAACCTCGAAGTGTATGCCGAACCAAGTTTACAAAAAATTCGTAAACTTCCCTTTGCGGTGGAGCAAAAACTTTTTCCGGATTCTCAGGTCAAATTGATTCATTACCGGTTTATGAGCTTGAACCCGCACGAGACTTACAAACTGGTAGTAAAAACTCTGGCCGGCAAAACGCTTGACGAGAGAAATTTCAAACTTCCGGCCGTAAACGAGAAAAGGGTTAAATTTGCCGTTGCCTCCTGTATGGACAGCTCGTTTAAGGAACAAGAGGCAATGTGGGAAGGGCTGTTAGAAAAAGAGCCCCAGCTGATCTTTTTAATTGGCGACAACGCCTATACCAATCTGGGGCTTCCTAAAGGGATTGGCACCAGTCCAGCGCGACTGTGGAGTACCTACGTTGAAACCCGAAAAACTCTAGCTTTATTTCGCGCCAAAACGCTAACTCCGGTTATCGCCATGTGGGACGATAATGACTACGGCATGAGCGATGGCGATCGCACTTTTGCAAATAAAGAGGCCTCGACCAAAACTTTTCACGCTTTCTTTGCGCAACACCCGTTATTTCCGAACTTCACGCAAGGTCCGGGCCTTTCCCTCCTCTTTAACGGTTTTGGCCACCGCTTTTTTTTCATGGACAACCGCAGCAACCGGTCTGAGCCCGCGGCCGAAGATGAAACTCATTGGGGAGAGGCCGCCGAAAAATGGCTATTCGAAGCGCTAAAAACGGAAAAAACTCCCACCTGGATAATAAGCGGCGACCAATTTTTTGGGGGTTATCACAAATATGAATCGCTAGAACGCAATCACCCCAAGTCGTTCGAGCGTTTTACCAAGGCGTTGGGCCAATCCATCGCCCCGGTGGCCCTCATCTCGGGCGATCGGCACCTCACCGAGCTGATGAAAATACCGGCCAGCGAGGTTGGCTTTGAAACCTTCGAGCTCACCACAAGTCCAATTCACGCCAAGACCTACCTTGACCCGTGGAAAGAAACTCCAAATAAAAGACAGCTGGTTGGGGTAGCGGGAGTTTTAAATTACGCCATCGTCGATTCGGCGGCCAGTGCCGGCAGTCTAAAGTTCCGCGCCACGGTTTTCGGCCCCAACCGCAAAAAGCTGTACGAAAAAGAGCTAGAAGTTAAACACTAGACTAAAGCCCGTTCAGTTTTTTTAAAGCTAAAGAATGAGGCTCTTTTTTCCCGTAGCCTTTCTGTGGCCACCTGCGGATTGAGCCAATTTGTAAAAACATAGTTCACGACTCGCCAAGATCGTAAGGTTAATGTTTGGCACTACCCTTGCTGAGTAAATGCTCGATTCGGGAGTTGATCGTATGCGAATACTGATGGTGTGCATTTCTGGCATTTTTTTTCTTACGGGCTGTAGCTCGGGAACCACTCCCGTTCCACCCACCACATCCTTTACCGGCAGCGGTAACAACCAATCCGGAAACTACAATTACGGGGATAGCGGATACTACGATCAAAATAATTTTGGCGACGATCTACCCGGCGGCGTCTTTCCGGCCCTGTTTGGGTGGGATGGCCAAGACTATAATGTCTTTCTAGGTTTAGTGATCGAAACTAACAATAGCTATAGCGCTTGCAACCCCTACACCTACGGCAACGCCGGCCGACAAGATTCAATCCGTAATACCTACACGTTTGCTAATCCGTACTCAGACATAGGCGCTTACAATCCCCGCGCCCAGCATCCGCCGACGATGTGGAATTACAATACCGACACAGGGTACGCCACTTTCGTAGGTTACGTTCGTAAAGGCGCGCAGATCGATCCCGATGTGCTTTGTCGTTAAGCTGAATCAATAGAATTTTTGTAGCGGGGTGATGTCTTCGACTACCGGAGCTTCCTTTGGATCATGGTGCAGAGCTTCGTGAAACATTTGGTTTAGCTCTCTCAATACGCGGTCAGGGTCAGAAAAACCCAAATAGTATGAAGTGCCATCCTTCAGTTCAATAAATAATCCACGTTTCCATAGGGCCCAATGAAAAAGACGGGGCCACTCTTTAAAAAAACCCATTGTCACCAGTTGATAAGGTCGGCAACAAAAAATCGTTTTAATCATGCCCTTAGAGAAGCGACGAGAACGGAAACTGATTGATTTAATCCACAGTTTATTATCGACGATCAATATTTTTCTTGGGATTGAACCTAAAAAGGTCATGGCAATGGCCGTCGTCACGCACACAAAGAAGCCCAGCAAAAGGTACTGACTAATCCAAAATGAGCTCTGAATGAAATTTACGTTTAAGAGGCGCGCTTCAAGCAGCTGAAAAACCTGACAAACAACCCAAATAAAATTCAAAAAAACGAAGCCAGAAAGAAGAAAGAAAAAGGGCGAATACCTCACCTTGCGCACGTAACGAACTCGAGTGTGCGGAAAGTTCCGCGCAAAACCGTAGCGAAAACCCATTACCGTCAATAGCGCAATCACGGCCCAAAGAAACAAAGACTCGCCTTTAAATAGTTGCGGAGGCTCATGTTTCACCAAGTACTGACGTTCGGGGCGAAAAAGCCGCGTCAGACGCTCCTTTATCTCATGCGTACTCAACTTGTCCAAGACCTCCAACGGAGTGGCTTCGGTCTCGTAAGTTTGTTGAAAATCAAGTAAGGCCTGGGCCGCCTTGAGTTGAATTTCACTGTTACCCTCCCAATCCTCGCTTCGTTTACGAATTTTTTTCTTTGCGCTTTGAACTTCGTTCTCCGTAAGTTCGCCGTAATAGGTTTTTTTAGTGATCAGATCGACAATTCGCCTCTGTTCTTTGGCAAAGTCCATTCCCGAGAATTCAAAATTGAGTACGGCGTATCCAAACCGGGCATCGTCTACCCAGATCTTCTTTTCCACCGAGGTAATCGTATTATTAGGTTGGGCCATTTCTAATTTAAACCGATCGGTGATCGATTCAAAGAATAGCTGTAACGCCATCTCATCTTGAGGCTCGATGTTCCAAAACTTGGTTCCCAACGATAGCCAGGGCGCGCCCGTTGTAACGTTAGAACGGACGTAAGGCTGATCTCTCGGTGAGGGGTCACTCTCTTCTTTGATCAATGACTCCCTTGACGGCTCGCGCTCGAAGGTCTCGCGCATGAACGCCAAAGTCTCTTTTTCTTTGAACGGGCCGGAGTAATAGAGCGTCATGTTATTCGGAACGTAATGCTCTTTATAAAACGCGTTTAAGTCTTCGGCTTTCAGCCGGCGAGTACTGCGACGCACCTGTTCGGGCAAGCCCGGCGTGTTCTGTATAGCGAATTCAGTAGAAAAAAAGTCGGGCAATACCCATTGCGGCGGAGACAGCCCTTGCAAAAAGTGCAGTAACGGATCAGTAGGTTCGCCAATCTCTTTCCACACTTCGGTACGGGCCCGGTCAATGTCCTCAGTTTTAAACTCGCGGCGAAATAACATGCGATGAAACTCGTTGAGCGCCCAGATACCTTTTAGTGAGGGCACCGTGACAAAGAAGGAGGTGCTCTTCCACGTCGTCACCCCTTGAAAGTCTCCCGCCACCTCTTCGCGAAAACGATCCGGATAGGTGTGGGAGGCCCCTGCCTTCAGATCGCGTTGGATCGTGTGCTCCAACAGGTGAGCAACGCCGCGGTTTGCGGCGTCTTCTTCTCGCCAGCCCGAACCTACTCTGATCTGTAATTCAATTTGGCGCGCGAATGGCACCGACACCAACACCACGGTGAGGCCGTTGTTTAGCGTGTGACGTTCGATTGCCGAATGGGGAACGGCCGCCGCCACCAGCCGACTGAAACAAAAGAAATAGATTAGGTAGCGGTGCCAGGTCATCCTTGTCTTATCGGAGAAATATCAAGAAGTTCTAAGCGAATGGCTCAACAAGACAACGCGCCGAGTTAACGCAAAGGAGGTCAGGGTCTTTTGGGCAGAAAGCGGCCCAAGATGCCTTTGGAGTCGGTAATGGGCTTGCGCAGCACAATGTTACGCCCCTTTTGTCGTCCCGCTTCGAACGCGCCTGAGTCGCGCAGAGTGTGGGCCCGCGAAAAACGATGAAGCCGTGGAAACCGTTCCTTAACAAACTGTTCGACACGGGGGTCATGCTGCAATACGAGCAAAGCCTGCTTACGGGCCTCGCTACCCTCTTGCCGCACCTCTTGTTCGAGCGCCTCTTTTTGCGTCTGCAGCTTTTCCTTAAATCCGCTCAACACCCCTAGATAGAAAGACGAGCGCGAACGCGTTTTTCCTTTTTTTTCCACCTGCCAAAGGTGCCCCGCCTGCTGAAAGAGAAAATGGAATACATACTCGGCGAGTAAAACATTTTCTTTAGTGCCCAGAATTTCTGCGGTTCGGTATGAACTTAGCGCTTTGCTATCGAACAAAGTGCCGTAGATCACTTCCACAAAATAGTAATCACTCAAAATGGAGCAAGCTAAGTAGTGAAAACGCTCCAAGCGTTTACGGCCGAAACGAATTAACCGAAAAGTGCACCGTTCATCGCGATTCTCAACCAATGAGTCCAAGTTGTACTTTAAATAGAGTTCTTGCACTTTCGCCATGGCGGCGGCGGCCTCGTTGGCATTGGCGGAATTGGCCAAGGCCAATAGTTTTTGCACGCGAGCCATCAGCCGATTGTCGCTAGGGCCAGTATTTTTTTCATCGGTCGCGTCCGCCGCCGGCGGCTGAATTTCGCCTTCGGTTTTTCGCGCCCATTCGGCCACTCCCAATTTATTGCAGGCCGAATGAAATAGGGGGCCGTGCGCTTCATCGCTATTGAGCACTTCAGAAACAAACTGGTGAGCCATCTCGTGTTTTAAAACTTCTAAAACCACGTTCCAGGGCTGTTGCTCAATAAATCTCTTGGAGATTGCAATTTTTCTTGTAACCGGGTCCCACTGTCCCCAGAAGGTAAGGCTCTCCTTCACTTCAAACAAAGGCCGTCTGAGCTTTAATTGATACCAATAACAGATCTGATCGTAGTCCAACTGAAGCTGGCGCGTGCAGAGGCGAAACCACTTTAATTCGGTGTCGGTGCTGGCGCGTGAGTGGTTCATGGGTGAAAAGGTAATCTATCCACAGCTTAAGAAGAAGACCAACCTTTTCATCCGTCCCCGGCCCAAGTAGACCAGGGAGGTGCCAGCCACTTCAAGAATGTACCAAGAAATTTCCATCCCGATCCGCTGGGGAAGGCTCGCCGCGAAAAAGTGGTCGGCCACCGATGCTGCCGAAGAGTCAGTTTCCGCACCGTTAGTCTTGCTGCACGGCTGGCTCGACAACGCCAACTCTTTTGACTTGCTGGTGGCGCATTTAAACTACCCGGGAGAAATCATCGCCATTGATCTACCCGGCCATGGCCTATCGGACCACCGGCCCCCCGGCACCAGCTACCATTTTTGGGACGCCGCCGTGGACGTGGGCGACGCGCTTCGTAGCCTGGGCCATCCGCAGTTTATTTTGCTGGGCCACTCACTTGGCGGCGGAATCACATCGGTGGTGAGCGCCTTTTTTCCTGAGTTGACCCGCGCCGCCATCTTCATCGAGGCCCTAGGGCCATTTACCTCTGAGCCTAATGAGTTGGTGCCAAACTTTCGCCAGTTTATTGAGTCGCGTCAGGACATGGATAAAAAGAGAAAGCCGCTCTACCCCGACGTCGCTACCGCGGTTGCGGCGCGAATGACGGTAGGTGGCATCTCCCGTCCGGCGGTACAAAAGTTGTGCGAGCGCGGTCTAATCAACGTTGACGGAGGGGTAACGTGGCGAAGTGATTCGCGCCTAAAGCTGCCTTCTATTCTTCGCCTTACCGAGGCGCACGTGCTGGGTTATCTAAGTGAAATCAAATGTCCCGTACTGTTGATACGGGGCACCGAGGGCGGGCTTAACAACGAGACCATTCTTAACGGCCGGAGGGCCGCGGTTAAAGGCTTGAAAGAAGTGGCGATTCCGGGTGGCCACCACCTGCATATGGACAACCCTGAAAAAGTGGCCGAACCTATTATAAATTTCCTCAATCACGTGAACTGACTCAACGATGAATTTTTTGTCCGGACTTAACCCCGAGCAGCAAGAAGCTGCTTTGCACAATGATGGCCCCCTGCTGATCTTAGCGGGTGCCGGTTCGGGCAAGACTACGGTTTTGGTTGCCCGCGCCGGGCGCCTGGTTGCCGAAAAAATCGTAGCTCCCGATGCGTTGTGCGTTCTCACGTTCACCAACAAAGCAGCCCGGGAGCTTAAAAATCGCGTTGGCGCCAAATTGGGGAAAGCCGGCGATAAAATCTGGGCCGGAACGTTTCACTCTTTTGGGCTGTCGTTGCTCAAAGAGTACGGCGAACATATCGGGCTACCGAAAAAATTTTCAATTGTGGATCAGCACGACGCCGAGGGCATCGTTAAAGAGCTGATGGCGGACCTCAAGCATCACGAGAAAAAGGGCTTCGACACCGAACTACTTTTAAAGCGAATGGGAGAATGGCGCGAAAACGGTCAGCGCGCGGCAAGCTCGGTTGACGCCTACGAAGAGGCCACCGAATGGCTTCTGCCCAAATACGAAAGCCGCCTAAGAAGTTTGGCGGTCGTAGATTTTGACGGCTTGCTGCTTGAGCCCATTAAGCTTTTAGAAATTCCCGAGCTGTGCGCGGAGATTCAGGGGCAGTTCGCCCAAGTGATGGTGGATGAATTTCAAGACACCAACCCCACGCAGATGAAATTTTTGAAGAAGTTAACCGCCGGCCATCGCAACTTAGCGGTGGTAGGCGATGACGACCAAGCGATCTACGGCTGGCGTGGGGCCTGCGTCTCAAACATTCTTGGTTTTCCTAAATTATTTAAAGGCTGCAAAGTGGTGCGCCTTGAGCGAAATTACCGCTGCTCAGAACAAATTTTGAACCTCGCCAACACCGTAATTTCCAAAAACACCACCCGGCACGAAAAGGTGTTGAAAGCGTGCGGGGGTAAACCCGATGACCAAAAGCCAGAGCTTTTTGTTTTTGAAAATGAGGGTGAAGAGGCAGAGTGGATAGCTCACGAAATTGAAACCGCGATCCGCGACGGCATTCCCAAAAACGAAATTGCCATTCTTTATCGTTCAAACGGGCAGAGCGCTCCGCTCGAAGCCGAGCTTCGCCGTTTGGCGATTGAGTATAAGGTAAGCGGCGGCACCGCTTTTTTTGATCGACGCGAAGTGCGCGACTGTCTCGCCTTTTTGCGCTGTGCTTTGCGTCCACACGATGTGGCGTTTCGGCGCATTCTAAATCTGCCGCCGCGTGGCATCGGCGAAAAAACCTACGACAAAATTCAGGCGTTTGCCGAATTTAACAAATTGTCTTTTGTGGATGCGGCCCGGCGGGCGGATAAGGCCGAACTTGATCTAAAAACCATCACCGCCATCGGCGACCTGTTTGCCTTCCTAGAACGGCTTAAGGCGGCGGTGATGACCAAAGACAAACCGGGCGAGGCTTTCGCCGACGAGCTGATGCGCCTGGGCTACCGCGATCATTTGCGCACGATCTCAACCGATCCCACGTCGGGAGACAAGCGCTGGCGTGCCGTCGACATTTTCGGCAGTTTCTTAAATCGCCACTTCTCAACCCGCGACCGCACCGAAAAGAATTTGCAAAAATTCATGGAGAACATGGAGCTGCGCGATGATCACGATGACTCCGAAAAGGCCCCCAAAGTTTCATTGATGACGCTACACGCCTGCAAGGGGCTCGAATTCATTCAAGTCTACTTGGCCGGCGTTGAAGAAGATCTTCTCCCTCACCGCTCACTGGGGGGAGATGTGCAAGAAGAGCGTCGCCTCTTTTACGTGGGGGTTACCCGCGCCAAGAGAAAGCTGGTGCTCACTCGTTCTAAGACTCGATCGCGCCACGGCCGTCGAATAAACGTAGTGCCCTCACGCTTTCTAACTGAACTCCCCTCCGGCTTGTTAGAAACCCATGAATCCGGGCGACCGCTGGGTGACGAAGGTCGGCTAGCGTTACTCAAATCACTTTACGAAAAGCTCGACCCCACGCCCGCAACATGAGCCTAGAATTCTCACATAATGACTGGCAAACGCTTAAGGGCCTTCGCCAAACCTTTTTGGCCGAAGCAAACGAAAGAAAAAAAGACTATTGGACCACTCCCCAACTGCTCGCCCTCTACGATCAGACGTTTGCCCAACGCATCGGTTGGAAGTGGAATAGCGTAGTCGCTGAGTTGCTTACTAAGCAAGACCCCCGCTTTGCCGCCCCGGCAATTGTGGTAGATTATGGTTGCGGCAGCGGAATCGCTTCTCGTCGTTGGTTACACCATCACCCCGGTACGGCGTCAGATTTTTTTCTTTTTGACCGTTCTTCGTCGGCAATGGAGTTTGCGAAAAAGAGACTCCTCGAAGTGAATCCGCAGCTTTCGGTAACCTGCCTAAAGACTAACGCCGATATTCCGCCCAAAGGTTTGGTGTTAGTGAGTCACGTTGTAAACGAGTTGCCCGCCCCCGAATGGGAGTCACTTCAGAAGGTGCTTGCTAACGCTAATGCTTTCGTTTGGGTGGAACCCGGAACAAAAATGGTTAGCGAGTTAATGGTAAAAGAGAGGGAATCACTCCGAACCGATTTCGATTTTGTAGCGCCCTGTCCCCACCCGGGCCCGTGCGGACTTCAGGATCTAAAAAATGCCGCGCACTGGTGCCACCATTTTGCAAAACCACCGGGCGAGATATTTCGCGACGCCTTCTGGAAAAAGTTTTCCGACACCCTAAAAATTGATTTGCGCTCCCTTCCCGTCACCTACCTCGTGGCGGCGAAAAAGAGGGGTCACGGCGCCTTACCCATCGTGAGCAATCGAGTGATTGGGCGGGCTCGGGTCTACAAGGGGTACGCCAAAGCCCTGGTGTGCGATGAAACGGGGGTCGAAGAGCGCCGCATTCTGTCGCGTCACTTTGCCAAAACGATCAAACGGCTAGAGGAAGAACACTTTTGTGAAAGCCTCGATCGAAATGAATGGGAAGAGTAGAATGAAAAGGTGTCCGGCCAAAACCAATTTCTGAATGGGGTATTGCTACTTACCCTTAGTTTGTTCGCGCCTGCGCTCCTTGCCGAAGGCAAATCGTCTTCGCTCATTTTTAAAAAAAGAAAACCGTTTCAAGTCACCGGCCAACTCGCGCCTTTCCGCTTTATTGTAGATAACCGACTGTTGTTTGAGCAACCCCGCTCTTACACCGAGATTAAGGTGAACGGAACCGCCGTAAAGTTGCAAGATCAGAGTGGCCGCCTCTTTTCTTTTGAAATCGACCAGGATTCGATCAGCGTCGAAGCCACCGGGTGGAACGGAGTTAGCGACACTTACAAACTTAAAATCGGAAGATTGAAAGAGTCTAAGTACGATGGCGAACAGTTTCGGTTCACCGTCGACGGTTCTATTTTCCGCGCTACAATTGACGGTAGTGAAGTGGCCATGGCCGAAAATAAGATCGTTTGGCATCCGGGGAAGCGGGCCCTTGAACCCCACCAGTTAGTTTTAGTGGGCGAAGGCAAAATCCCCGACACCCAAATTGAGTTTCAACTGGTGAACCAGACCGAATTCAAAAAACTCACCGCCCAAAAGAGGCGAGAAGATAGAAAAAATCCAAATCGCCTGATCGCCGGTAAGAAAGAGGGATGGCTTGATAAGGTGACGTGGCAGCACGTTGAAGTAGATTTGGGCCTGCGCTTTGGCGCGGAAAGCAGCTTTAGTTTCAGCGCCTCGCTGACCCCAAAATACGTCTACAACAAAACTTGGGGACTAAAAGGTTTTGCCGGTCTCGCGGCGTTTAGCAGCGCGGGGGGAGGTTTTGCTTTAGGGCCAAAAATTGGGCTGCACCTCACCCATGAGCTAGATGCTTTTCCTATAAACTTAGAAGTTGGCCCCTCGGTTTACGTTTTGAGTCAGGCGGTTGGATTTTCCGCCAGCGTCGATCTGGCGGCGGCCTATTCACTAGCCGGAATGGTCGATTTCGTGCACGCGGTAGGCTTAGGCTACAGCTTTTGGCTTACGCCCAGCGCCCACACCATTCGCGGTTTTATAGAATTTAAGTTTTAGGCGACGTTTCAACGTGAAATTTTTCGGGCGCGAGTGAAAGTCCGGCGGCTTCCAACCCTACCAGCACTTTGTGCAGCAGTTCATCGGCAATCAACATCTGTCGGCCATAGTCTTCAACGTAATAAATAAGCTTATAAATAATGTAGCTGCCGGTGGTGTCGGTGATCAGGGCCAGCGGTTTCGGGTGTCGTGACACGCCGGGAGTGGTGGTGGCGCTATCCAACATAATTTTTTCGGCCTTTTTAAGATCAGACCCAAAGGGCAGATGGAGGAAATGGCTACGGGTAAAGGGGCGAACCTTAGCCGAAAAATTTAAAACCTGCGAAGCCGCCATGTTGCGGTTAGGAACCGAAATCCACTCGTCACCCAAGGCCACCAGCATGGTGGCACGCCATGAGATTTCGTAAACTTGGCCTACCCATTTTTGTGGGCCGTTTGAAACTTCGATCCAGTCGCCAATCTCGTACGGTTTATCAAACTGCATGGCGACGCCGGCCATCAGATTACCCAAGGTTTCTTGCAGCGCCAGACCGAGAACGATCGAAAAAATGGCTGAGGTGGCCAGTAGCGGCGCCAGCTTGAAGTCAAAGACTCCCGATAGCACCCAGGTGCAGAGTAACAACGAAAATATTAGCGTAAGAATATTTACGATCAGTACCGGAACGCCCGACTTCATGTTCTGTAAAAACAGATACTCAAAGGTGGCGATGCGCATCGTTTTGATCAGCACGATGCAACCCCAGGTAAGCGCGAGTAACCCGAGGTAAGGAATAAGGCGCCCGATTGCCGTGCCCGCATCGGGGAGCAGCCGCAGCATCCAAAAACAAATTGAGAAGGCCAAAAGATTGGCCGAATGAATTAAAACATTCTTAAAGAGCTTGCCCAGGTTGTGGTGGCGGCTGGGGGAGATCCCTTTTAAGAAAAGGCGGTAGAAAAGCCACGAGCTTAAGGCCAGGGCCAAAACTAAAAACAGGAGTTCGGCCTGAATAATCGTTTCAATTCGTTGAAGGGGAATCCAAGAGTTCACTTGGGTCTTATCGGTTAAAATGTGAATTTGGTAAACCTTTGAGCTCATTCGCTCAAAAGCGGTTTAGCGCTTGGACATGCTGGCGGTTACGGTGCTTTGGCTTAAATCCTGGCAGGAGAACGACGCGCCAAGACTCCCCAGTTTTAGCTGGCCAGAAGCGAACTCAGCCCCTTTGTAAGTACCCTGCCCAATCTCAGCGTCACAGATCAGATGGATAGACCGATCCGGGTTCTGGCAGGTCAAACGCGTTTTGGAAGATCCCAGACCTTTCATGCCATGACTGGTGCAGGTCTCGAAGGTGCTATCCCCAGAGACCGCTTCAGTGGCCCCAGTTTTTTTGGGGGTAACGGCTTCGTGCTTGCTCGCCGCTGGCTTAGCAAACACCGATGCTGAGAACAGGGTCAGCGCTACAATTGTGAAAAGCTGTCGAACCATAAGTAACTCCCCATATTCGCCCTTGTGACCACATTAAGAATGCAAACCGAAGGCCTAAAGAATACGCTCGGGCCACCACCAGAATACGCACAAAACCGAATACTTAATGCGTACACTGCCCAAAAGTTAGGCGCTTTTAGCCGTTCGGCCCAGGCCGTTTTTGGCTGGTGACTGGTAGCATACCCATACTGCTAGTGGGCGTTTGCCGGTGCGACAGCCGTCAGAAACCGCTCGGCTAAAATCTCGGCGAAGATTTGATTTAATGGAACCGCCGGTTGATTACCAAAATCAACCCCTCAAAACTCCATGTATTCCTCTAGGTGGCAGCGCCGCAAAGATAGGGGGCCCCGTCATTGCACTACTCTTAAGCAAAGGGGATGGAATTGCCGTTTACTCGTAAAATTGTAGCGCCTGGATTTCACACGGTGATTTTTATCGTGACCATAGTGCACGCCATTTTTGTTACCCCGGCCTTTTCGATCGCGTCACACAGCACTTATTCGGGATTTTCCGAACCGGCCGCTAACCCCACCCAAGCCCCCGACGAGACGGACAAAGACAAAGACAAAGAAAAGGACCCTAAAAAATTGCCTCCCACGGCGGCGGAAGAAGCAAAAAAAGATCTCGACGCCATCGCCGATGGAGATGAAGAAATTAAAGGGGCACTTGAAAAGGCCATCGAGCAGGCGCGAAAAGAATTTAAGGGCAAAGAAGAAGATAAAGACGCCTACATCGCGAGCCTTTTGAAAAGCGCTCGCGCCATGGACAAAAGCGCTCGCGCCCTATCAAAAGCAGGGGAGGGAGAGCAAGACTTTATCGTTTCCCAGATGAATCCAGATGATGCCTTGGCCTCGTCCTACCTCTTATCGTTAATGCCTAAGTCCTCAGCCAATAAAGAAAAGGTAAAAGAGTTTAATGATCGGCACTTCACGGCGATCATGAGTATTGATTGGCAAAACATCTCCTCCGGTGATCCGACCAAAGGGGCGAAGGATCTAGCGCAGGACAATGGCAAGCCCTCTTCGATTGAAAGACTTTCGACCATGCCACCCATTGTGGGCAAAACTGAGGAGGGTGATGGAGCCGCTAAGCCTGCGGCCAAAACTCCGGGATTCTTTGAAACTACACTGAGCCCGTTTAGAATGGGCGTTACTGGGGCGGCCCTTGATTCCGGATTGAAGGTGGTTACCGACGCTTTACAACCGACCATCGACAAAGCTTCTTCTTTTCTCAGCGGAGTGATGCCAAAGACCGAAGTGGCCCATAATAACGGCGGCGAAACCCCACCCGGCGAAGCAAAGCCGGCTTCTAACCCAACAAACGGAATAGCCAAATCAGAATCTACGGTCACAACCGCTAGCGAACCCAAACCGGCAGTCCAGCCGACCACGGAATCAACTCCTACTCACACTTCATCAAACAATAGCTCGGGAGCTTCAAGCTCAGCGACCACCGAAACGCAGCCTAACACCGCGCCGCCAAATGGCATCGCAATCAGTACGGGCACTAGCACCCCTGACTCAAACGGGATTCCCTCCACTTCGAACAACGGCACTACACTAAGTAACGGCGCGAGCGGCTCAACTGCCGCCAATACCCCCGACCAAAAATTCGGTGCGGCGGGGAATACTGGCGGTTTTCTGAGTATGCCAAAGCAATCAGGCGGCGCTTTGGGCGCGGGCAACGAAGGAGATCGAAATTCAGGAAGTAGTTCTAACGGCGGTGGCACTTTTGGCCATAGTGGCGGAGCTACGGGACCATCGGTACCTTCGGCCATTGCCAATGACGAAAGCAGCAAAGCACCCAATCAAGCCAGCGGAACCCGTCTTTCGGCTGATGGCAACAGACGCGCGCCGCAAAATAGCACCGGCACTTCAGCCGGCAATTCAGATAATTCGGTTGGTACTTACGCGAGTGGCGGAGCGGTAGGTTTGCCTGCTGCCCTCGCGCCTTCGGGCTCCCTACCAACTAGCGGCAATCCCGGCTTATCCAACAGTTTTTTCGCAAACCTTTTCCCTTCGGACAAAACCGCCAAAAGCGCAGGCAACGCATCGGTAGAAAGCGCCGCGGGTGCCAACCTTAGCCCTTCCACCGGCGGACCTTCACTTTTGAACCAACTATTCTCACCGGCGCAGCTCGCCGGGGGCGAGACCGGGGACGCAGTAAAAGACAACGCTTTGAATAGCCTCCCGAATAACTCAACCGACGCGTCCGGAGTCACCGCTTCTAACGCTGCCACGGCGGGAAGAGTTGCCGCTGGAAACATACCGGTGATTACTAGTAATCCCGGGCGGGGATCCAGGGTTAAAACCATTGGCGATATGTTAATAAACAAGCAAGAACCCGGACCGGCAGCCCCGTCCGACAACACATCCGTCTCGGCCCAAATTGCCGCCGCCGAAGCTGCCGCCAAAGCTGCCGAAAGAGATATTTCGATACCAATGCCTTCGACCAAGACCGCCTATTTGCCCTCGCGCGAAGTGCGTACCGTTCCCAATAACGCCAGAACGACCGCCTCAGACGATGAAAGTCCCCGCGAAGCAACGTTCGCAACAATTTTGACCGAGCCCAGTGAGGCCGTAAAAAACAATCCTTGGAATAATCTAACCAAAACGAGCGGATTAGCTCGAACCTCAGCCCCTCAGCCTGAAGATGAAATTTCCAAAGTCGTTAGCCGGGCGTTTAATGGTGTACGCGATTTAGATAGCGGTTCCAGCGATAAAAAGGGGGGGGCCAGCGCTTACCGTCCACCGCCATTAAGAGAGATCGGTTTGCAATTGCACGAAGCACTCACCGGACGGGGAATTTCGAAACCCCCTAGCATCCCGCTTAAAACTCAGGATACGCCCATTGGCCCTAAGCCAAAATCGAGTTTCGGAAACTGGTTCGGCAAAACCAACCCCATGGCCGCGGCCAGCTTCGGTTTCTAACCCCTTCTGATCGCCCCGCCGAGGCCAGGGTCAGTTCACTGCAAATCACTTAACCAACGTCCGAACTCATTTAAAAGACTGGCAAAAAACTGCTTTCTTTTAAATTGTGGCTTCTCGATCGGCCGTTTTGCTCGCAAATCCGGTGTCATCATGGCTAAATGCCGGTTTGACATAGCGTTTTTTATTGGTGCGCAGCGTCAATTATTGTATCGTTACCGCAATCTGAAACTTAGCGAGGTTAGCCCGTGGCAGTAGAACCAAAAGAACACAAACCGTTTATATCGCCTTCCACCATTATTCCCGAACTCACTCCCGGCCCGCTGGTCATGGGTGTGGTTCTGGGAATTGTTTTTGGAGCCTCGTCGCTGTACTTAGCGCTGAAGGTGGGAATGACGGTAAGCGCTTCCATTCCCGTAGCCGTTCTCTCGATCACGCTTTTCCGAGGCCTAGCGAAAGTCTTTGGTTTGCGCCAAGCCACCATCCTCGAAAACAATATCGTGCAAACCACCGGCTCCGCCGGCGAATCAATTGCCTTCGGAGTTGCCGTAACCATGCCGGCTCTACTCATCTTGGGTTACGAAATGAATGTTACCCGCATCATGTTGGTTGCCGTACTGGGCGGCCTACTCGGGGTACTGATGATGATTCCGCTACGCTACGCGCTGGTGGTTAAAGGGCACGGTGAACTGGCTTTTCCTGAAGGAACCGCTTGCGCCGAAGTGCTGATTGCCGGCGAAAAAGGCGGCACCTCAGCCAAAACGGTCTTCTCGGGCTTCTTTTTGGGCCTGTTCTATAAGTTTTTCAATATGGGCACGCGCCTGTGGAGCGACGTCGCTGAAAAGTCTTTTACCTTTTTTAAAGGCGCGTCGGTCGCGGCTGAGGTCTCCCCCGAATTGTTGGGCGTGGGTTACATCATTGGACCCCGCATTGCTTCGATCATGGTGGCCGGTGGCATTCTGTCGAGCTGGGTGTTGATTCCGATGATTAAGCTTTTCGGCGACGGACTAACGGCACCGCTGTTTCCGGGAACTAAGTTGATTTCAGCGATGAGCCTTCACGAAATTTGGAGAAGCTACGTTTTGTACATCGGAGCCGGCGCAGTTGCGGCAGGCGGTATCATCAGTCTGTTTCAAAGCCTTCCCACCATCATCCACGGCGCCAAAACCGGTTTGGGTGGGCTGAAATCTGCAGGCGGCAAAGTCAAACAGATGCTGCGTACCGAAGAAGACCTTCCGCTCAGCGTGGTTTTCGTGGGTAGCATTCTCATGATCTTAGCGATCTGGATTGCCCCTTCACTGCACATGAACTTGCTGGGATCGATCCTAATCGTGGCGTTCGGCTTTTTGTTCGTCACGGTGAGTTCACGTTTAACCGGCGAAATTGGCTCTTCGTCTAACCCCATTTCGGGAATGACCGTGGCCACTCTATTAATTACAAGCTTGGTCTTCTTAGCTTTAGGCTGGGTCTCCCCCATGTATAAAGTGACCGCGCTTAGCGTGGCGGCAATCGTGTGCGTAGCGGCCTCTAACGGCGGAACCACGGCTCAAGATTTGAAAACCGGATTTTTGGTAGGCGCGACTCCGCGATTACAGCAGATTGCCTTACTCGTCGGCGTACTCACTTCGGCCCTGGTGATTGGTTACACGTTGAACGTGCTCAATAACGCTTCCACCATCTACTCGGCCAAAGCTGTGGCTCCGGGAATCGTTGTTACCAATGTTAGCGAACTTAGCGAAACCGAAACCGTAAACGATCCGGCTTATAAGTCTGATACGGCAACCTATCGTGTGCTTCGCTTACCTGACGCCCCGAAATCGGGTCCGTTGGCTAAACTTACGGCTGGAAAATATCTGGTGGATGAAGGCGGCACGGTTCGTTACTTGGTAGACCCGGGCATTAACGGGGCGTTACAAAAACGCGACGACGGCACCACCGTACAGAAATACGAAGCGCCAAAGGCCCGCCTCATGTCCCTGATAATCGATGGCATCTTGTCCCGGCAATTGCCTTGGGGCTTGGTTTTGTTAGGCGTGGCGATTTCGCTGGTGCTTGAGCTTTGCAAAATTTCGGCATTACCCTTTGCGGTGGGCGTGTACCTGCCAATGTCGGCATCGATGCCAATCTTTTTAGGCGGAGTGGTCCGTTGGGCGGTAGGCCTTTACACCAGCCGCAAAGGCAAAAAAGTAAGCGCCGATGAAGAAGAGTCGGGGCCAGGCATTTTATTCTCTTCGGGATTGATTGCCGGCGGTTCGATTGCCGGCATTGCTTTGGCGATGCTCTCACTCAAGAGCGACTGGGCTAAAAGTCTCGACTTCGGCGCCCAGTATCCGGCCCTATTAGAAAACATGCTGCTTCCCACCGTGCTCTTTGGTGCGATGATGATCGTGCTATTTAAGGTGGGTACGTCGACTGTGAAATCAACCGACGCTAAGAAACGCGCTTAACGGAATGCGGGCTTGTTGCCGGGAAGCTCTCGGCAACGGCTCACCGTTTTGAGATTAAAAAGGCCAACCGGATTCTTAAGATTCTTGGTGGCCTTAATCTCCATTTTTCCATCCCCAATGATCTGAATCACGTTGTTGGGGTCAGACGCGCCTGCCCTAACCACGGGGTGGCACGGTTTGAATGCATCAAACCCCTTCGCGGTAACTTCGATTTCGATCTGCGAAGGGTTGTTAATGTCTTTGAAGTTGCTTTTACTACCGCCGATGAAAGCAAAGCCACGTCCGCCGACCCAGGTTTTTTTACCATTGAGGTCGTTGAGAGAGGGGCGTCCGGTTAACCGGATGTCGTAGCGCCCCTTCACACTGGCCGTAGGGGAGATCACCTCTTTTACCAGATCACTCTTAACTCCGGTGTCGATGCGTGCCAGCGTCACACTGCCATCGGTGGGGCGCAAGCAATCGTCAGAGTTGATGTAGGTCAGCTTTCCCTCGATATTCTTATCGCCGATTGAACCTTCAAATTTAATGTCGAAGGTCTTAGCGCTTCCGTCTTCATTTTCGGCGCTGGTCCAATAGCCGAAAAAGCTCACTTTACGGGTGGTGGGGTCAAACTCCACTCTTTGCAACGGCACTTCTACTTCGCGCCCTTCGGCAATGCTGCATCGCTTACCGGTGGCGCCCTCGAACACGCCGTTTTTCCGAAACAAGGTTAGGCTATGCGAAAGAACCCGTTCGCCCTCTTTTGTTTCGCTGGAAAAACGCCACATATCGGTGATCTCTTCACCCCACGCCAACGGGGCCATAAACAGACCCACGGCAATAACCAACGCGACACCGGCTGCAGATAATTTTATGTACATAACGCTGTGGTTCCCGCCGAGACCGCAAGTGCGGCCTAGTTAGCTGGATTGAGATAAAAAGGATACGCGCTGACTTCAGTTACAACCGGGGCTTCAGGTTTGGGGAATACCCAAGTGCGCACCCGTGACACTACGCAATTTTCTAAGGCGCTGTCGCCTAGACTGCTCTCTTTAGTGCCCGCGTAGGAAACGATACCATTCGGTTGAATGGTAAAGGCCACCACGATTTTACCGCGAAGACCAGGATTGCGCTGAAGGGCGGCGTCGTAACAGGCGCGAATCTCACCACGGTGCCGTTGCACCACGGCGTTGATCACGTCTTTAGGCAGACCCGAAAGCACCTGAACGTTTTCCGAAATGATGCTTATCGCGTGTTCGCCTTTTAGACCCAACCGGCCCGGACCACCGATGCCCTCGCCGATGCCATCGCCAACGTAGCCGCGGCCTAGCCCTTTGGTCGACGGTCCGTCGATACCAATGGTTTTTCCGCCGCCACCTTCGCCAACGCCCTTAAGCCCAAGGCCTCCGGCGCCGCCAACCTCTTCAATGCTTTTACCACGGTGACCTTTAACGGCTTTTCCAAAGTCATCGAATCCGCCGCGGCCCTCTGGCCCATCGCCCGCATCGAGTAAGTTCTTAATGTCTTTCCCGGCGCCCGATTGGCTAAACGCTTTCAACAAGCCAACACTTTTTGCCTTGTCGGGCCGCACCAATTTTTGGGTCGGCATTTTCTGCGCGGTCTTTGGCGAGTCAGAAGCTTCTTTAGGTTTCGATTTCGGCATCAAGGTTTGCGGCTTTTCTGCCTGCTTCGGCAAATCCTTTCGGCCGGCATCGCCCTCTTCACCTTTTGCGGGACCGCCTTCACCGGCGACTGAGCCGCCCTGTTTATCATCCATGCCCTTGGCTACGATTCCCATTTTGGAAATATCTGGTCGCTTTTTAATTACGATCTTCGCAAAACGTTCGGGAATCATTTCAATCGTCACGGGAAGTGGTTTGGGGTTAAGCCCAACCATCAAGAACAATAGGGCGAGCAGTAGGGCCGAACCAACCATGGTGCGGATGAGTAGCGGGTCGCGATCTAACAGCGGGGCCGCTTTAATTCGCGGAGCCGGCTTAACGTACAGCACGAAGAAATTAATGTTACCGATGCTTAGCTTCGCAAAGTCATCTTGCTTCAATGGAAGCACGAAGTACTCAGCGTCCTTACGAACAAACTTTTCGTCTTTAAGCTGCGCTACGGTGTAAATTTTGTCGCGTGCACGAATGGTGCCCTTCATGTCGGCCGTAAACGCTAAGTGCGCATTGCCATCTTCTTCAATCGACACGATGGGAAACTCGTCGGGTATGCCTTCGCTGGGAATAATGTAATCACAGCGCGGGCTTTCGCCCACGGTCAGCACGGCGGCTTCGTGATAGTTCGAAACATCTAAAATATGGTCGCCCCAGAGCACGGTAACTTCGAGCTCTCGCGAGTGTTCGGGCTGCTCGAATGCCTTTTCCATCTCCTCGGGCAGCATGTCGTCGTCGCCTTTGCGCGTACGGCGATCTTCAATTCGGCGCTCTAAAGAGGTGATGTCGAAAATCCGCCGTTCGTCGCGGCGACGATCGCCTAAGCGCCGTTCGTCTTCGCGCGGCGTACGGCGTTCTTTAGTAGCACGGCGCTCCGATTCCCCTACGGTTTCGGCACCCGCACCACCTGCAGAGCCGGCCCCTGCCGCACCTGACTTGGTACGGCGATCCCCTTCACGCTGATCAATACGACGGTCACCGTCGCGACGATCGTCTAATCGCTGTTCATCGGGAAAAGCATCTTTTTGCCGACGATCTCCTTTGGCCGGCTCGCCGCGGCGATCCATCTGGTTGATGAGGCTACGATCGAGATCGATCATCGTCTCGTCGCCGTCGGTAATGGTACTACCCTCGAACCTAGGCTGGGCGGCGGTAACTTTACCGGACCCCTTTTCAACTCGAACTTCGACGTGCCCTAAACGGATGATGTCGCCAGCTTTTACCGCCCGTTCAACAATTTTTTCACCGTTTACGAAGGTTCCGTGCGAGCTCGCTAAGTCGGTAAGTACGAGCCGGTCACCCTTTGTCTCTAGTAACGCATGAATGCGCGAGACGCGCGGGTCATCGATTCGTAGGTCGGCCGAGAGAATGCGTCCGAGAACGACCTTCTCTTTTACGAACTCCATGGTTTGCATCGTGTCGCCTGAGGAATCCAGGACGTCGAGGCGAATGGGGATCTGAATGGTGGCTTTTGCTTCCATATTTTTTCCTTATACACGCGGCAAAAAAACTTATTTCATTTGGCGAACAGAATCAGAAACTTCGACGTCAAAATTTTCTCGAATCCGAATAATGCTGCGGCCCTTCACGTCTTTAATATTAGAGATGTAAGAGCCCGAAGGTTTATTGTAGAGACCATCAATATTGGCCCCCTCAAAATCGTAAGTCGTTTTCTTTTTATATTTAATCGTAGTGTTACCCTTTTTCTCGGTAACGTAATCGGATTCGGCACCAAAAACGGAAAACGGCATTAATAGCCCTACGAGCACTAGAATCGTCGAACCTATGCGAATCAAAAATGTGGGCATGTGACCTCTTATTATCTCCAATTTTGGATAAATTCGTGAGCCCTAGCTGTTTCTTTTCCGCCCCGTTGCAAATAGCGTTGCATAGCCCGGGCGGCCTCTTCTTTGCGATTCAAACGATTGCCCAAGAGCACCGCGTTATTAAAAAGGACGGAAGACGCTTCCGCATTGTTACTCAGGTGCTCGGCGTAAACCGAATGCGCCTCTTCTAACTTTCCTTGTCCCTCTAGCGCCAGGCCCAAGCCGAGCGACGCGTCTTCGAACGAAGCATCTAACTCTCGCGCCCGAGCAAAAAGTTTTTCAGCATCGGCCCAGCTGCGACTCTGTAGATAGATGGAACCTAAGTTTACCAGTGGAGCGGCAGAAGCAGGAGAGGCTTTGGTGGCCCTATCCAAATAATCTAAGGCCGAGATGCGATTTTTTTCGCGCAGCGCCAAAAGGCCAAGATTGTTGAGCAGCGACGCCTTCCATGGAAATTCGCCATCCTTTTCGAGCTGTTGATAGAGATAGGTTGCCAGTTCTTTGCGGTTGTTACGCAAATATTGGCCCGCTAGTACGAATACGGCCTTCTTATCTTTGGGATTTTTAGCTAAATATTCGTGCAACTTCTTTTCGGCCAAAACACTCTGCCCCGCCGCCCCGAGGGTTGCCGCGTACTCGAGAAATTTTTCTCCGTCAGAAACCTCGGGGATTTTTCCTTCCCAGGTGCTGACGCGGGTTTCGGCAACTTTACGATTGGGCTCAAAATCATTTTCGGCGTCGCCTTCCAGCCAAGCCACGTGTCGAGTCACCGGAGGCAATGGCCCCTCAGTTACCGGGGCTTGGTATTTAGAAGCGCAACTGGCCAGCGCTAAACTGAGAAAAAGAGGATAGAGCTTCATTTGTTAGCGACCTCCGCCGAGGGGGGACGAGTGCTCCAGTAAGACGGTGCGGGGAACCGACCAGACGGATCCACCTCTTCCTTCTTACGAACCAGCTCCCAGCACTTTTTGGCGTAATCATTCGCAACGTGAAACGCTTGAGCGCGCTCGTTGCAAAGTTTTAAGTTCTCGTTCTTCTTTTCTTCAACGGGCTTGATGCGAGCCATGTAAATGGCCTTCAAGCTGTTTTCTGCCTCAGTTTTAAGTTCGCCGGCGTACTTGGCCGGAATGGTTACATTGCGAAAGGCATTGGCGTAATCGCCGAAAGCGTTGGCCCGTTCGAAAAGCACGGCCACTCCCCAGTCCGGAACGCCCAGCTCTAAAATCTGCTCGTAAGACTCCACCAACTTTGCCAGCAGTTTCTCTTTTCGTTTCATGAGGTAGATCAGATCTTCGGGAGGAAATCGCAGTTTCACTTCAGCAAATTTCTCGCGTTTAGGCGCCACGGCTTGAAATAGGCTCTCGGCAACGTAGTAAGCCGTGGTGCCACTAACCTTCACCCCTTTTGCCGCTTCGTACTGCTGGCGAAGCTCTTTTAGCGCGCCATTCTTTTCGTTTAGCTTGCCGGCAAGATCGTACTGTCGGGCCAAATCGGCGAGATAACGTAACCGGTCTTCGGAATTTCGCGACTCACGAGAAAGGCGCCGAAGGGCCACGCCCATTTTATCGAATTGCCCTTGCTTGCGATAAATTTTGGCCAGGCTCTCCTGAATGGCCCGTTTTTCTTTCTCCACGTTATTTCCCGCCAGATACTGGTTGTAGAGGGTGGCGGCCGTATCATTCTTCTCAAGTAGCTCCGAAAATACCGCAGCGTTATAGAGCGCTTTCTTAGCTTCTGGGTGCTTCGGAAACTTCTTATAAAAGTCGCCAAATAGCCGCTGCGCCGTTTCAAAGTCGTATTGCAGCTCAGCTAGGCGCGCTTGCGAAAGGGTTAATTTTTCTGTGTAAGGCGATTTAGGGTATTTCGTCACGAAGGTCTGCGTAGCTTGCGAGGCCTTCACCGGCTCCTGGGCTTTTTCGAAAGCCACCACGGCGTTGTAGAGCGATTTTTCGGCTAGTGGTCCATTGGGATTAGCGTTATAGACCCCCAGGTACTGGTCGCCCGCTTCGCTCCACTTAGACGCCGCTTCTAGCTTTTCAATCGATTTAAATCCAACCTCCGCAATGATTTGCCGCATCTCTTCTTTGAACTTCGCGTCACCCAGATCTTTTACGTTAGCAAACTCAATTGCCGTTTTTCCCAACGTTTCGTAGTTTTTCTTGGCATTGTAAATATCCAAAACCAGGTGCGCCGCGGTTTGTGAACTGCGGTGCTTAGGATGTTTGATCGCAATCTCTTTCAACTGTGCCTGTGCTACATCCAAGTGGTGCCGGCGATAGTAGATGGTCGCCACTCGAAAACGCACATCCACCACCCGGCTTCCTTGTGGGTATTCGGTGATGTAAAAGTTGCCCACTTCGATAAAGCGTTTTTCTCCGTCCGGAATCTCTTCGGGATCCAAATTTACCGTTTTTGCCTTTTCAGGAGTAAGGCGCTCCAACTTTCCTTGGCGCGCCGTCATCTGATCTAAAGACTCCAACGCACTGTAAACCGCCTCGTCGGTGCGTTTGTCTTTAGGCGGAACTTTTGCCGCCTCCATGTAGGAGCTGGCGGCATCAATCCATTTGCCCTGCTCATAAAAAACTTCGGCGCGGTAAAAATGAATGTTCTTACGTGACGGGTGGTTTGGGAAACCCGAAAGCAGTGCCGAGTAAAGGCGAAGGGCGTAATTGTAGGCGTTTTTGTTTTTACTCTTCTGCGCCGACTGGTGAAGAAAGAGTGCGGCTTTCTCGCCATCAGTTTGCAGGGCATTCAGCGCGCTTTTGGTCTCGGTGGGTTTGGTTTCGAGATACTTTTTCGCCCAGTCAGATTTTTCACCGTAGGCGCGCATGGCATTTTCCATGACCGAGATCGCTTGTTCCGTCTTACCCAGTCGGTTTAGCGAGTCGTGAAGGCCGAGGGCGAAATTGGGAGACTCTAGATTGTCCGGATACTCTTCAAGTAACTTGGCGTAGGCCTTCGAAGCTGGAATGTCGCGCGCCTTTGATCGCAAAATATCGGCAATCAGACGCAGATTTTCCAACATCCGGTCGCGGCCCACTTTGTCGGCAAAGTAAGAGGTAGCTTCATCCACCGCTTCCACTTCGGCAAAGAACAGCACCAAGTCTTTTAACGCCTGCTCGCGCAGGTTAAATTTAGACTTTTCGGTAGCGCCGTTTAGCATCTCAACGACCGCCTGCATCCCCGCCAATCCCTTACGCGGCTGATTTAAGTTGAGGTCACACCACGCAATCTTGTAGCGCGCGTAGGGAAACAGCGGCGATTCGGCCCGGTGCGTGAGAATGCTGTATTTAGCCAGCGCGTCGCGGAATTTCGTTTTATCGAAGTAGTAGTCGGCCAGATAGATCACCGCCTCTTCGAACTTACGGCTTCGAGGGTATTGGCGAATTACCCGATCTAGGTAGCGAATTCCATCGGCCTTACCTGACTCCATCTCCACGAAACCGATGAAGAACAAAACTTCGTCCATTTTCGGGTGACGAGGGTAATCTTTCTCTAGTTTGTGAAAGAGGCCCAACGAATCGCGCAGGTAACTTTGAGAACGCGAGTTATCGATCTTCGGCGGCAACAGTTTAGCCGTCTTATCGAGCGCCTTCTTCTTTTCCATTTCGGCCAGCTCGGAGCTAAAAAGTTCGGTTTCACGAAACGAAAGCTCCATGTATTTTTCAGCGTACAGTTGCCCCAAACGTAGCAGCATATTATCGCGATTGGCCGTCATGCCGGCGTCGAGCTCTTGGCGTAACAGTTTAATGGCCTGATCCCGCCGTTCGGAAAGAAAAGATTCTTTTGCGAAAATGTATTCACGGGCATCGACCGAGGGGGTCTTCAGGCGCAGGTTGGTACCCTTTACCGAGACGCGCGGCGAGTTGTAGGAGACTCCAGGGGCTTCAACCGCGGCCCTCCCGGTTTTGGGCAATTCAAAGTTCTCGTAGTCTTTTGGCGCAGCAGCGGCCATCGATGTGGCGAGCGCCAAAACGAGGCAGACTGGCACTTTAATTTTATTAGGCGAAAAGTTCATCGTTAACCTCAATTGATACAGGCACTTTCAGTCGTGTAGACGTAAGCTCCGAGTTCATCGTCCCAGTACTCGCCCTTGAACGGCCAAAAATGATAGCCGCTTGCCACCGATGTTTCCACGTCGACAACGCGTTTAGCCGGAAGCCCTTTGGCCCCTTCGATCAACTCTTTTTCGCCGGTCACGATTTCTACCTTTAGGTAGTTGGCTTGCTCACGTTGCTGAACCAACTCCGCCAGTTTTCGTTTGTGAAGGCGTGAAATAACGTTACCAATCTCTAAGCTCACCGTGCGGTCCGCTTCGTCCAATAATTGAGCCATGCGGGTCATCTGTTCGTTACGATTGTATTTGGCGATGCTTCGACGCTCTTCGCGTAGAACGTCTAAAACCTTCATCTGTTTTTTAATGCCGGTGTCGCGCTTGATGTAGTTCAAGAATGAGCGGTTGATCCCTTTTTCCGTTTGAAATGCCTGAAAGAATCCATCGGCGCCGGACAATTTACCTGTTTCGGCCTGCATCGCCCGAAGCACCGGATCATAAATGGTAAAAAACTGAGAAACCGTGCGCCGCATCTCTTCGTATTTGCACAGCGAGTAGAGGATGGTGGCGCGAAGAATGTAGCCTTCACCCACCAGATCTTCACGATAAAATGGCGACAAAACGGTGTGCAAGTTTCCCAATGAAACCGTGGTGTCGTTCACTCTCATCAAGGGCCAGCTGGCCTCGAGCAAAATGGTTAGCCAGTGCGGCGAAGCGTTTAAGAACTGCGAGTAGAGTTCAATCGACCGCTCAAGGTCGCCGGCGGAGTAGACCGTACGAGCTAAATTCAGGCGGGCCAATTCAGCGACGGGAAACAGTTCTTTGCGTCCGCGGCTCACTTCGGTAACTTTTTCGAAATAGACGGCGGCATCCCGGTAGTTCTTCTGCTTAGTGGCAATCGTACCCAAGAAGAAAAGGGCTCGCGGATAATACTGACTTTCCGGGTTAACCGATTTGAAGGAGGCCGACGCGCCATTTAGATCGGCGGCGTCTAATCTTGAAACCCCAATCGCGAACGCGGAGTAAGACCCAACCGACTGGGGAATGAACTGCGATGGCAACTTATCGAGCAACTTTCCGATGCGCTCGACCATATCTAGCTTATCGGCAATGGTTACGGCATTACGAATCGCCTTGTCATAGATCTCTTTGTTTTTATCGTCGGCGGTTAAAAGTACGTTGCGAAACGAAACATAACTTGAATAATAGTGCCCCAATTCAAAGAGCGACAAACCTTGATAATAATAGGCACGATTTTTTGAACTGGCGTCGCCCGCCGATGAGATGGCCTGAGAAAAAAGGTCGAGCGCGCGCACGTAGTTGCCGGTCTCGTAGTTTTTCTTTCCCAACTCGAAAGCGGGTAGGCGAGAGTTGGTTACCGCAGAACTGCCTAACGAAACCAAACATCCCAGGAGGAGCAAACGCATGGGGAACCTCGTACAAGTCATTTAGGGTCTTAAGATCGGCAACGAAAAACCAGCGTGGCTCGTTTACAACATTTTGGGGATCCAAAAACTAAGCGAAGCCGCCACCGAGTAATTATTACGCGTGAGGCTTTTGTTATTGCCCGTGGTGCGATCCACAACTGATTCGGTATAAATGTAGTCGCGGAATTCTAACTTCATTGAAAACCATTCTTTAAAGAAAACTCGCAGGCCCAGGCCGGGGGCAATCGTGAAATAGGTATTGCTTTCTGTTTTTGCAAAACCCGCATTCAAAGAAACGTATGGCTCAAGATAGGCGATCCAATGCGAAAGCGTTGATGCTTTGCCGTAAGTCGGCGAAAACTGTACGCCAGGGGTGAACATGAAAAGAAGCCGCTGCACGTCGGGTTTAATCTCTGCTTTTCCCGCCGCCTTTTGCCCGGCGCTGATATCTGCCGTGAACCCCGTAAAAAAGTCTTTGGTATAAGTGAAGTCTAAAAGCTCGAGCGCAAAGGCATCACCCAGATGAAGGGTGTAACTCGCCCCCGCGAAAAAGGTGCGGCGAATGTCGCCGAACGGAAGCCCGCCAAACCGAATCGGGGTGATCTCGTGGCGGAAGTTCTTTTTGGTGTATTTCTTTTGCACGACCATCACTTCTTTATTGGGAATACTGCCGATATCGATCAGCTGTTTCTCAATGACGTTAGAGTCCGCAGCGGCCAACCTGGCCAAAGATGTGATGATCAAGATGAGAAAAAAATTACGTGTCTTCATCGAAGGTTGTCTTCTTTTTGGTGAAAAAGTTAGAAACGAATTGGCGAAGAGCGCAAAAAACAGGCTATGGACTTCATTCTTATTATAAATCCACTACGGCGCACAATCCAGTGACAAGCTGTCGAATTACAGTGAGGGGGGAGTCAATTTTTTGACGGCGAAAGGTTACTGACGATTGGAGAACCCGGGTGGTGTCTGCAATTTTCTGAAAAGGTTTGCCATCCAATGCCGGCTGGGCGGACATAACAGGGTGCAAAAAAGTCAGGTTGGTCTTTCCCGAGTTTTCAGTTACGTTCGGTCGCTTAGGGGGTGGTTTATGAGTCAAAATATTGACGCTCAGATGGTGTGGCACGAAGGAAAGTTGGTTCCTTACGAAAAGGCGGCCGTCCCCCTCCTCTCTCACACCCTTCATTATGGTACCGGAGCATTCGAAGGCATTCGTGCCTACCGTACGGCCACCGGCCCAGCCATTTTCCGCGCTAAAGAGCATCTTTCACGGTTAGTTGATTCGGTTAAGGCTTTCGGGGGCACTCTCAATCACTCGGTCGACGAGCTGGTTGAAGGGGTTCGGCAGGTGGTCAAAGCCAACAAGTTTGAAGAGTGCTACATCCGACCAATTGCCTATCTCGACGACCAGACTAAAGGGCTAAAACTGCCCGCAAACCCTAGGTTTTTGGTCAGTATTGCCGCCTGGAATTGGGGCAAATACCTAGGCGACGACGCTCAGGTTAAAGGAATTCGCGTTAAAACCTCGTCTTACCGACGGGGCGACATCGGCAGCACCTTGCCGGCGGCAAAGATCACCGGCTCTTACGTAAATTCGGTTTTGGCCCGCAAAGAGGCCAATGACAATGGGGCCGATGAAGCGATCCTTTTAGACACTCAAGGCTATGTGGCCGAAGGATCAGGTGAAAACATCTTTTTGGTAAAAAACGGCAAGCTGTTCACCCCAAATGCGCAGCACATTCTGCCGGGTATTACTCGATCTTCAGTGTTTGAACTCGCAAAACACTTAAATATCCAAGTGGCCGAGACTGGCCTTACCCGAAACGATTTGTATCTAGCCGACGAGCTGTTCTTTTCGGGCACCGCCGTTGAAGTTACCGGCATTCGCGAAATTGATGGCCGTTTGGTGGGCGAAGGCAATCCCGGCCCCCTCACCCGAAAGTTGGCCGCTCTCTTCTTTAAGGTAACCGAGGGCAAAGAGCCACAGTTTGCTCATTGGCTCACTGCCGTTTGAGGGCGTGAGCTACGCCGCGGCGCATTTTGTTGGGCTTGATTTCTTTCTTAAAACGGCTACATTTCAATAGTTGATGCCGATCATGACAAATTCTCTTTCCCCCTCCATTTAATGAAATCACGTATTGCCCAATTAAATTCATGAGTGCCGTAATAGTCACTCTGCCGGATGGTTCTACTCGCGAAGTAGAATCGGGAACCACCCCACTTCAAATCGCCAGTGCGATTGGTCCGCGCCTGGCCAAAGTCACCATTGCCGCGAAGATCGACGATAGAGAGGTCGATGTTTATTTTCCGATCACAGCCAACTGCAAGCTTCAGTTGATTACCAGCAATGCCAAAGACACCGCCGGCCTCGAAGTGATTCGGCACTCGACTGCCCATCTACTCGCGATGGCAATTAAAGATCTCTATCCGGCGGCGCAGATCACCATTGGTCCGGTAATCGAAGACGGCTTTTTTTACGATATTGATTGCCCGAAACAGCTCACCCCCGAAGATCTTCCTCTGCTTGAAAAAAAGATGACGGAGCTTGCGGGACGAAACCTCGAGGTAACTCGCTCGGTGCTTGCCCGCGATGAAGCGGTTAAATACTTCAAAGGCATTGGCGAGAATTACAAGGCAGAGATCATTCAAGATCTGCCTGCGGGAGAGGAGGTCAGCCTGTATACCCAGGGAGAATTTAAAGACCTCTGCCGCGGACCTCACGTGCCCAATACGGCGAAGCTCGGAAGGTTTAAATTGCTCTCGATTGCCGGTGCCTACTGGCGAGGCGACGAGAAAAATAAGATGCTTCAACGCATCTACGGCACCGCTTATTCCACGCAAGAAGAGGTCGACGCCCATATTTTCCGTATTGAAGAGGCGCGAAAACGCGACCACCGTAAACTGGGCCCTGAGTTGGGTCTGTTTACCTTTCTACCGGTTGCTCCGGCCATGCCATTTTATTTGCCCAAGGGCACCACCCTCTACAACAACCTCATCGAGTTCATGCGTAAGCAGATTCTTGGCTCGGGTTACGTTGAGGTCATCTGTCCGCAGATGATGGGAAATGATCTGTGGAAAACGAGTGGCCACTGGGACAATTACCGCGACAATATGTTTCTCATCGAGGGCAATAAAGATGAGCAACAGATGGAGCCAACCGCGGCGATGAAGCCGATGAATTGCCCCGGCCATTGCGCACTTTTTGCGTCGACAAAGCACAGTTATCGCGAGTTACCGATGCGCATCGCCGAGTTTTCGCGCTTACACCGAAACGAGCGCGCCGGCGTCACCCACGGCCTGCTGCGCACCCGCTCTTTTAGCCAAGACGACGCCCATATTTTCTGTACGGCCGACCAACTCGAGTCCGAGGTGGTGACGCTGATTCAGCAGACGTACCAGACGTACGACGAATTTGGTTTTAACGACATTGAAGTCCGACTGGCCACCCAGCCCGAGCAATCGATGGGCACCGCCGAAGAGTGGCGAAAAGCCGAAGAGATGCTTGCCCGCTGTCTGCGTGCGGCCGGCAAAGAGTTTACGATCGCCAAGGGCGAAGGCGCCTTCTATGGCCCAAAAATCGAATTTCACGTTAAAGACAGCATCGGTCGCCAGTGGCAATGCGGTACGGTTCAACTCGATCCGAATCTGCCAGCCCGGTTCAAGCTTGAGTACGTTAATGCCAACAACCAAGCCGAGCAGCCCATCATGCTTCATCGGGCTATTTTGGGCAGCATTGAGCGCTTCATGGGTATTTTAATCGAGCATCATAACGGCCACTTACCCCTGTGGATCAGCCCGGTTCAGGCCAAAGTTATCAGCGTTAGCACCGACCAAAATGAGTACGCACTTGAGGTAGGCAATGCGCTAAAGGCCCGCGGATTGCGGGTTGAGGTCGACGTCCGAAACGAAAAGCTAGGCGCCAAGATCCGCAACGCCCAGATGGAAAAAGCCCCATTAATGTTAGTTTTGGGTGCTAAAGAGATGGCCAGTAAGGGCATATCTGTGCGATTACCATCGGGCCAAAACGTCAATGAATTGACGATGGACAAGTTTATAGAGTTTTTGGAACCCCGTCTCAAACCTGGTTTCAAAGAGGCAATAACCCAATAGGAGAGGCCGACTATTAATCCGAGACAACCTTCAAACGACAACATCCGTATTAACCACCGCATCCGCGCGCGCGAAGTTCGTGTAATTGGCGCTGACGGCGCCCAATTAGGGGTAATGGACACCAGAAAAGCTCTGGAATTGGCTGCGGCTACAGGTTTAGACCTGGCCGAAGTCTCGCCCACCGCAAATCCGCCGGTTTGTAAGATTTTGGACTACGGAAAGTACAAGTACGAGCTTAAGAAAAAAGCCAAGGCCTCCAAGAAAAACCAGGTCATTATTCTGCTTAAAGAGGTGCAGTTCAGGCCTCAAACGGACGATCACGACATTGATTTTAAGACGAAACACATTCTTCGCTTTCTTGGCGAAGGAAATAAGGTAAAAGTCTCGGTGAGATTTCGCGGTCGTGAGGCCAGTCATGCGGATCTTGGGCACGCTCTACTGCGTCAAATCATTGACACTATAGGTGCTTCGGGTATTGTAGAGCAAACCGCTAAAATGGAAGGCAAAATCTTATCTCTGATTGTGTCTCCCAATGCTAAAGCGGGTACTAAAAAAGCTGTAGTTAGTAAGCCAAAAGCGGCTGAAACGGTTCGTCCGGTCGCCGCTACTGCTGCTGCTACCGCGGGGGTAAAAACTCCCGTAAGTAGTGAAAAAGGCTGAAGAAGGATTTTGGTTGCATGCCTAAGTTAAAAACGAATTCTAGCGCAAAGAAACGATTTATCGTTCGAGGTTCCGGCCGTATTAAACGTGCCAAGGCCTTTGGTAATCACATTTTAGAGCACAAATCGGCTAAACAGGGTCGCCGTCTCCGTAAAACGCAGATGGTAGACAAGTCGAATTTGCGCCAAGTAAAACGAATGTTTGAAGGCAGAAACTGACTTTAGTGGACGCTGAGAGCAGGAAATTAGTAGTAGGTAAATAAGATGCCCAGAGTAAAACGTGGCCCGGCGGGGAGAAATAAACGCAAAAAGTTATTAGACCGCGCTAAAGGTTTTTTTGGTAGCGCTCGTAAAACAGTAAAGATAGCGCGCGAGTATACGAATCGAGCAGACCGGTATGCATTCCGTGACCGCCGAGTTCTTAAACGCGAGATGCGTTATCTGTGGCAAATACGAATTAATGCTGCATGCAGGCTACACAACGTGAGCTATTCCCGGTTTATTCATGGCCTTAAAAAGGCCAATGTGGAATTGGATCGTAAGATTCTGGCTGAAATTGCCATCAAGAATCCTGATCATTTCTTGCGCCTTGTGGAGATTGCACAGCCTAAGGCTGCATGATCGACAACATTCAACGGCTTCGTGACGAGGCCAAAACACAGATCTCCGATGCTCCCACTTCTGAGGACTTAGAGCGCCTACGTGTGCACTACCTTGGAAAAAAAGGCATTCTAACCACTTATCTTCATCAGCTTAAAGAGCTGACTCCCGATCGCCGTCGCGAAGTGGGGGCCTTATTAAATGAAACC
>JAYSWN010000022.1:0-5988 GCA_043718025.1 Pseudomonadota bacterium | reverse complement strand
CCAAAATCAAGCCGGGACGCCGATTGCGGTTAAGTAAAACAAAGCCGTTCATCGTGTTGTCGTTCAAGTCGTTGTCGCCCGACGCGTAAGTGAAATCGAGGAACGCGCGCACGGCGTGGGCCTCGTATTGTAAACGCACCGTAGAACCAATTGCGCTCATGGTGTCGTCTTTACCATCGCCGTTGTAATCAGCCGCGACGCCCGTCAACCACGCCAGCTCGCCGCCGATGGAGAAACTACCAAATGTCTTCTTAAGGTAAACGTCGACAACGTGGTTGTTACGCGGAAAAGGAGTCTTTGCTGAAAGTTCAGTGGCCGCCCCCGGCGTTTTGTAAGGATTGCTTGTGCCCGAAAGGCCCAATAGCTCATCTGATTGTCCTGGTGAGCGCCATTGGTTCTCATACAAAAGACCGCCCTGAAGGTCAGACTCGGGGTTTTCGTATTGAATGAATAATGAGTAAAACGAGGAGTCGTTGTTTTCACCCAAGAGTGAGTTCTTGCGCCCTTTAGAGAAAGCCAAGCCGCCAATCAAGTGACCGAGGTAAAGCCGATATTCTAGGCGGTCCATGGTGGTCTGGTAATCGTCCCATACCTCATCTCCCGCATCCCATAAAAGGCCATGCGCCCAAGAAAAGGGCATGCGGCCAACGCGCAACACACCGTAATCGGAAGTCCACTCAAGCCACGTTCGCGATAAATTTAAACTGGCGGTCGAAGCGTCACCAAAAATGTAGCCACCCTGGCCAACGCTCAATGGAGTGGCAGCGGGGGTGAAGCCAGGAGAGGCCAAGAGTGACCATTGGCTCTTTAAACTGAAATGATCGTCGATCAAAAGGTTTGGGTTCAATAGCGCCCTAGCCCCGAGGTAAGAACGATTGGCGTTGATGTTGCCGGCGCCCAAGTCTGGATTATTGTAGAAAGCTGTGTCCGCCCTGAAGTTGCCGTTAAAATTCATCGAAACGGCAAAAGAGGGTGTACTAAACCCGGCTAAAAAGATCGCCAACGCAGTGAATAAGACTTTTAACATGGCGATACGTTAGTTCATTTGGGGGGGGCTGAAAACGGGTATTTTGCATACCGGGTGTCGCACGGTGAGGCTATTAGTGGCGAGACCCAGCGGAGAGGGCAAACAGGCTCGCTTGGGGTAAAACCGCCTTTTCGCCAAGCTTGAATTTATGCCGTTTGGCCTTAAAAACCCTTTTTCTTCATCTCTTCTTCTAAATACTTATTGAAAAGGATGTCCCACTGCGGCGTGCCCTCCATTGGGGCGTTCTTTTGAGTGGAAATTCGTTTGCGCGCGGTTTCGGAGGTGGAACTCGCCGCCGATAGCCACTGGAGACAGACCTTTTTGGCCTCTTTCAGGGCTACATCCTCATCAGGGTAATCGACCAAGTCATCGTGGTAGATGCCATCGATCATGAGATGAACGATATGAATCATTTTTTCTTCTGAAATCATCGGTGCCTCAAATTACCGCGTTGCGATCTTTTACGAGCTGTTTTTTGATCAACGTAAACATTCTTTGCCGGTCGATATTGGGGCCGGCTTTTTCGGCATACTCTTCGAGCAACCGTTTGGCTTCGCGGTCAATGTCCATTTCAACCCTTAGATCTTTTTGAAAGATCTCCTCCATCCGAGCGAGAATCGTCGACTCGGGTACTTTGAGAATAATTAGTTGCTTTGCCCGAAGGGTGAGCAGTACCTTTTGGCAAAGGTGTTTAACCTGGGGTTCTTTTAAACGCATGAACCAGAGGCTACTCGACGGGGGCCTTCTCTATCAAGATGCGAAACAAAAGATTTAGAGGATTATTGTTAGGATTACTTCTTTCATCCCTCGTTTCGCTTGGCGTCATGGCGATTCTTACCGTGGGCTACCTCACCAACGCCGTACGTAATATTGACGAAAAGATGGCCGAGTTAAAAACGGCGCAGCCCACGCGTTTTCTTGCGGCGCATCCAAACTTCACCGTTGGCCTAAAATTTACCGCCAGCCATTTACGTTCGTTGCTGGTCGATCAAGGCTACCGTGAAGTGAAGCCGGGCAGTGATCCCATTCCCGGTGAGTTTTCGATTGAAACCCTTCCCCAACCCAAAGCGGTGGTTTATCGGCCCGAAGTTAAAGACGTGGATTTCCGTTGGGACCCCGAGCTTTACGAACTGGATTTTGAAAATCTTCAAGGGTCGTGGACACTGGTCAAGATCCTTAAACCGTCTGACCGCACCGAAGTGGCCACTTTAGAGAGCGTTCCGCGAAAAATCAGTTCGTTTTATGCAGGTAGGGTACGCACTCAGACTTTTATTCCGCTATCTGATATCCCGGCTTCAATGCGGCTCGCGGTGATGGCGATTGAAGACGTTCATTTTTTGGATCACGCGGGCGTTAGCGTTCGCAGTACGGTTCGGGCGTTGTGGCGTGATATTAGGGCCCGTCGTTGGGTTGAGGGGGGCAGCACTCTCACTCAACAGCTAATGAAGAATCTTTTCTTTTCTCGCCACAAATCATTGTTTCGAAAATTTAAAGAGGCCTTTTACGCGTTGGTGATGGAGTCGCGTTATAGCAAAGAGGCTATTTTAGAAGGCTACCTCAACGAGATCTATTTGGGGCAGTGGGGCACTCACCAAATTCACGGAGTGTCGGAGGGGGCTCAGTTCTATTTTAGTCGTCCCATTTCGCAAATCTCACTCGCCCAATCGGCCACGTTGGCCGCCATCATCCAGGCGCCGAATGCCCAAGATCCTCAGCGTTTTCCAGAGCGTATTATGAAGCGCCGTAATCTGGTTCTGAAAAAGATGATGGACTCTGAGTTTATCCTTAAAGATGAATATGAGTTCGCCACCACCGAACCCCTGGGCGTGGTGTCTGCCGAGCGAAGCCTTCAGGACATTGATTACTTCACTGACTTTGTTCTAGAGCGAATGTCGCCTGAAGTGAAAGACCAATTAGATAAAGAGCCGATGGTCGTTTACACCACCTTAAATCCCTATTTGCAGTCATTGGCCTCGCGGCTGCTCAACGAAAACCTGAAAAGGCTGAAAAAGAATTTCCCCTCGATTGCCGAACGCGAGAAAAAAGGGCGCCACTTACAATCGGGCCTTGTGGCCATTGATGTTCGGGACTGTTCGGTGGTTGCATTACAGGGCGGTCACAGCTACCGCGCCACGCAGTTCAACCGTATCCTCCAAGGGAAGCGGCAACCGGGTTCCTTGTTCAAACCGTTTGTTTTCTTATCTGCTTTCGACAAGCTGCACGGCGAAATCACTCCCTCTACCGAGATCGAAGACGGCCCCTTTGAGTGGAAGTACGATAACCAAACGTGGAAGCCCAAGAATTACGAAAAAGAATTTCTGGGAAAAATTTCAGTGCGTGAAGCCTTGGAGAGATCCGTCAACACGCCGACCGCACGGGTAGCGCAAAAAGTGGGCTTGCCGGCGCTGGTGGAAACGATGACTTTGGCCGGAATTCGCAGCCCCATGAAACTGGTTCCTTCATTGAGTCTTGGTGGAGTAGAGGTGACCCCGTTAGAGATGGCGGAGGCGTACGTTACCATGGCCAACGTAGGTGAAGGGTGCGCTCTGAGAGCCACCAAAAAAATTGCCAGTAAGACCTCTTCGTTAGAAATTCCTCTGGTGAAAAATCCGGCATTGAATGCGGCCCCAACTTATCAAGTCATTAATATGATGAAGGGTGTTTTTACCCACGGCACCGCTCGATCGGCACAGAGTTCAGGAATTAATTTAGCTCATTTTGCCGGAAAAACCGGAACTACCAATGAGGCAAATGACGCTTGGTTCGTGGGGTTTTCACCTACCTTGTTAGTGTTGGTTTGGGTCGGTTACGATGAGGTCGAAAAAGCAGGAATTACCGGTGCGGCCGCGGCGTTGCCATTGTGGATCGACTTTGTAAAAGAGGCCGCCGCATTTTTTCCTGACGATGATTTTAAGGTTCCCGAGGGATTAAATAAGATACGCATCGATCGCATCACCCGCAAAGCTTGCCCCGACGCTTGCGAATCACCGCTCGAAGAGTATTACCTTTCCGGAACCGGGCCTTAACTTTCAGAGAAACGTTCGATCTTAGCGCCCAGCGGCCGTAGTTTTTCTTCAAGCCGTTGGTAACCGCGGTCTAAATGGTATACGCGGCTTACCTTAGTGGTACCTTGAGCGCATAACGCGGCAATTACCAGACTGGCACTGGCGCGCAAATCGGTAGCCATAACCGGAGCGCTGCTCAACGCTTTAGGCCCTTCAATACGCGCCATATTTCCATCTAAATCAATCTTGGCTCCTAAACGGCTCAGTTCTGAGACGTGCATGAATCGATTTTCAAAAATGGTTTCACAAATATGGCTCGTGCCTTCAGCTTGGGTGAGACAAACCATGAGTTGCGCCTGCATGTCGGTGGGAAAGCCCGGGTAGGGTTCCGTAATCACGTCGACCGCGGCGTACTTATCGCACGGAATCACTTCTATGGTTTGCCGGGACAAGTCGATTTCAAAGCGGACACCCATCTTTTCAAAAACATGAAGCACCGCCGTGAGTTCGTTCGGCCGGCATTTTTCAAGCCGTAGTCGGCTACGGGTGGCCACGGCAATGGCAATCCAGGTCCCGGTTTCAATCCGATCGGCCGGAATTTCCATCGCTGGCGGTGTCTTTAAAGTGGCACCTTCAATCGTAATAGTCTCGGTGCCCAAGCCGGTAATCTTGGCGCCGGCGCTAACTAGAAACTCGCCTAGAGCGATAACTTCAGGCTCTTGTGCGCAATTCATTAGAGTGGTGGTGCCCCGGGCGGTCGCTGCCACCATCAGCAAATTTTCGGTTCCGGTCACCGTTACCTGAGGAAATTCAATGTGGGCGCCGTGAATGTGGTCTGCAACTTTGGCTTTGATGTAGCCTTCCGCGACTTCGATTGAAACGCCCATTTTTTTTAGCGCTTCGAGATGAAAATTAACGGGCCGGGCGCCAATGGCGCAACCACCGGGCAGACTCACCTTGGCCTCGCCGTACTTAGCCACCAGGGGGCCCAACGCCAGAATTCCGGCGCGCATTTTTTTAACCCACTCGTAAGAGGCGACCGGCTTTTGAATTTTGGGATGAATGCTAAGGGTGCCTTCTTCCTTATTCCATTCGGAATCAGCCCCCATGTCGCCCAGAAGATGAAGAGTGGTTTCTATGTCCCAGAGGCGCGGCACGTTGGTGAATTTCACTTCTTCGTCAAAAAGAAGAGAGGAGAATAACAGCGGCAACGCCGTATTTTTACTTCCGCTGATGCGGACTGAGCCGTGCAATTTCGCCGGCCCCTCAATCAGTAATGCATCCATTAGGTCCTCTTTTAGCTAACACGGCGCGGTCGAGCCCCGCCCGGTCTTTGTGTAACTCAATTCCCTGAAAGCCTTGCTGCGAAAGGATGTCACAGACAGCTTGTCCTTGATCCTCGGCAATTTCCATAAGAATATTCCCCGAATTGGAAAGCAGGGGCTGCATTTTTGCCAACCGCCGAATCACGTCCAACCCATCTTGCCCTCCATCTAACGCTAAGCGTGGTTCCTGATTCACTTCTTTGGAGAGCGAGGCTATCTCGGCAGACGAAATATAAGGGGGATTGGTGACGATCCAATCGTACGGTGCGAATTCGGCGGCTGTTTCGAAAAAATCGCCTCCCACCAAGCGGTAATTGGGGGTGCCCATCAAAATAGACTGGTGATTTTTTTTTGCAAAGGCGAGGCTCTCCGGGTTTTTTTCGTAAGCCCACCATTTCCACGCGGGCCGCTCGCCCAACACCGATAAGCCAATATTTCCGCTACCCGCGCCGAGTTCAGCCACCGTCTGGCTGAGGAGATTTGATTTTTGCACTAGGAGTTCAACCAGCAGCTCAGTTTCAGGCCGAGGAATTAAAACCCCCACGCCCACCTGAAAATTGTCATTCCAAAACCCGGCGACACCAGAAATATATTGTAACGGCTCGCCGGCAATTCTTCTTTTCAGCACGTC
>JAYSWN010000210.1:0-6990 GCA_043718025.1 Pseudomonadota bacterium | reverse complement strand
CCCCCGTTCAAAATTGAAATCAATTCTTTAACCCGGTGGCAAACGGCGGTACGACGGTGTCTTCGTGAACCACTTAAAGAAAATGTTGGCCGCCCACTGGGGCCTTTGCTTCCTGCTGCTTCAGAGCGTGGCCGCTTTTTTGAAGTTACTGCAGCTACAGACGGCGATGCATTACACCATTTTCGTGGGGGCCGTGCCGTATCTCTGGAGTGGGCAAAACCCGTTCGTGCAAATGTACATTCCGGGTAACGACGAGCAGCGTTATCTCTATTCGCCCACCTTCGGCATGCTGTTTTATCCCTTTTCGCTACTGCCGGAAATTTGGGGTAGAAGCGCTTTTGTTTTGTTGTCGCTGCTACTGTTGGGGGCGGGCTTTGTTTACTGGCTGCGCTGCTCCGAAGAGATTCACGGCGAGGTGCTTCGTCATCACCCCTGGCGCCACTGGGCACTCTTGCTGTTTGGCGCCGAGATCTTTGGGGCAATTTACTTTACCAAGATTGAAATCGCGCAGCTTGGCCTTCTATTTATCTGCTTAGGCCTATTGCTGCGGGGGCAGGTTTGCGCCCCCTTTTTCGTGTTTGGATTTTTAGCCGAGTTTAAATTTCAAACCCTGCCCGTCATCGGCCTGGCGGTGATGGCCACTGCATTGTTGAGGGGTGGTGTGGTTAAGGCGGCCCTGGCCAGTGCCTTAGGATTTGCAACGGCGGCGGCTCTGCCCTTGTTGATTTTGGACTGGAATTCATTAGCGGCCTTGAACCAATCGCGTTTCGAGCAGATTGATCGCATCCTTCGCACCTACTGGGTCGCCACCCACTATAATTCTGTCTACAAAGTGTTTCTGGCCAACGGGGTTCCGCTTACTTTGGGGGGGGCAAAAATAATTTCGCTATTGGGTGGAGTGACCCTGGCCCTGTTGTTTTGGGCGCTAATGCGTTCGTGGCGCGAGAAGTACGCGCACCGTGAAGCAATGAGTTTGAGTTACTTAGGGGCTTTGGCCTTGGGACTGGTTTTTAATTTGCTGTTCTCGCCCATGAGCCAGGCCAATGCGTTTGTTTTTTTGGGGCCGTTGGCGGCGTTGGTACTATTAGCGGATCGAAACGCTGAGTCGCGGGCAGTCCCGGCACTCTTAATAATCGCGATTTTTATGGTTTCGGCACTCTATTCTGATTTGGTTCCCGCAAGCGTGAACGAATGGGCACGCCGCTGGGGGGTAAAGCCCTGGGGGCTTTTTCCGCTGTTAGCGGCGGCGGTGGTGAGTACTAAAATTGGCCAAAGGCTGCTTCGGCCTATTTACGGGTAATCGTGCGTTCTTGCGGAAGTTTGTTGAACCAGGTCTTCCACGAAGTGATGTCGGTGTTGGCGTACTCTTTACCTGAAATCTTTCGCAAAATTCCGTGCGCCAATTCCTTATGGTCAATTTGTTTAGATTCGATAATCGTCAAAATCTCGGGCACCGACGACTTTAAAATCTGATTGCGGGTATCTTGAGAGTGCAGAGCCGAAAGATAGATTACGTAAAGGGCTTTCGATCGATCTGACACGCGGGGAAAGCGCAATGCTTCTAATACCGGCTGAATGGGGATGATGAGCTCAGTATGAAACTCAGCAATGTCACCTAACACGCGCAAAGCGTTGTTACGCACTTCAGCGTCTGAATCTTTAATGCGATCGCGCATGTAAGAAATCACCTTTTTGCCGTCGGTCAAATACGCCAATAAGAAGGAAGCATTGGCGCGCCAGTCGGCGCGCTTGTCGTTGGCTTGAATTTCGACCAACGCCGCTTCGTGTTTCTTTACCCCGTCTAAAAATAGCTTCTCAAAGCGTTTCAAACGCGCATGGACATGACCAAAAGGACAATGAAAGGCCTTGCATTCGTCGGCTTCGGGTTGGATTTGACCAGTTTCGATAAGCTCCATCGCAATGTCTTCATATTCGTTCCACGCCTGGATGAGTGAACCTGGATCTTTAAATTCACCAGTAGGCGGCGCCATGAACGGCATACGCGTGGCGACATCGCTAGGCTCTACGACATCAAGCGTGATGTAGAGAGGAAGGTTTTCGCCTTCAAAATATTCAACGATGCTCCAGTCGACGGTGGCGAAGCCGAATTTGTCTTTAATCTTTTTGGTGAGCTTTTGCTCGAGGGTTAAAGCCGCGGGGTCACCCGAAAGGCCCATTTGCACCCAGGTCTCTAAATCACTTCCCAGCACATCTTTAAGCACCACTTCGTTGATACGGCGGCTGCCGAAAGTATCGATGCCGGCTACAAATGGTTTGGGCGCCTTGCCGAAAGCCACTTCCGGGGCTGCATTGGGCCCCTCCGTCACTTTCTTCGCCGTTGCGGGGGCCTTTTTTACTAGCGAATCATCGCTTACCGGCGTGGTGGAGTTTCCTTTTTTCAAGGGCATGGTATCGGCGGCGAAGGCATTTAGGCCCAGGCTTATGGCCACGAGTAGCGCGGTGGTGTTTTTCATAGTGATTCAGTTTAGCAACTCTAGCGCGATAAAAAACCTGGGTTCACTTTGTCTACAGCGTATACAATCAGAAACTTTTGCATCCCTGAAGAATACAGCTGCATAAGGCTAAGCGGCTGTTTTAGCGTATCAATACAGTTTGGTCAGGGTTAGATCGGGTACATTTGTTAAGAGATTAAAAGGGCTTAGCTGTATCAAAGCGACCCAATCAGTAGTAATTTTCTCTTATCGCTCACATTCGTATTTCGCTCCACGTTCCCCACGAAAAAATGGACGGAAACGCCGCTGCCTTTCGGCTAGCGAGTTACTGATCCTTTCTGCGAGGAGCTAGGATGAATAAGGTCTCTGCTGGCCTGTTAGTTTTAGGGTGCTTTTTTGTTTCGTCAATCGGTCGGGCGCAAGCTCCCCGCTACGTCGAAGGGCAAATCATGATCCGTTTGGCGGGCAGCAAAACGCTGGCCGAAGCCAAGCAAGCGGTGAACGGAAAAAATTTCGAGGTTACTGAGGCGTTAGTGCCCTCGCTCAATCTCTTTCTGGTGAAGTTAAAAGGGATCAAGGTTGGGCAGGCGCTCAATCAGATGAACCATTTAAACGACGTGATTTATGCGCAAGCTGACCACCTGGTTACGCCTCGTGAAACCAAGCCAGATGATGCCGAGTTTGATCAGCAATGGGGAATGTTGAACGGGGCAAAGTCAGGCGCCGACATTAGCGCCACTAAAGCCTGGGACATTGGTCAGGGCGGAGTCGACCGTGATGGCAACGAACTGGTAGTGGCCGTCGTCGACGGTGGCATGGACATTAAACACAAAGACCTGGTCGATAACCTTTGGGTGAACAAAGAAGAAATTCCCGACAACGGTATCGATGACGACGGCAACGGCTTCGTAGATGACGTCAATGGATGGAACGCTTATAACGACAGCGGTACTATTCCCGCCGAACGCCACGGCACGCACGTTGCGGGCATTATTGGCGCGCACGGCAACAATGGCACACACGTCGCGGGCGTGAATTGGAAAGTTAAATTGATGGCGGTTGCCGCATCGTCGAGCAAGACTTCGGTAATTGCTAAGGGGTACGGCTACGTGATTGCGCAGAAAAAGCTCTGGATTGAAACCAGCGGCAAAAAGGGCGCGAACATTGTTGCCACCAATAGCAGTTTCGGTGTGGATTACGCCGATTGCGCGTCTGGAGAGTTTCCGGCGTGGAACGATCTCTACAATGAGATGGGCCGGTTGGGAATCTTGTCGGCCGCTGCCACCGCTAATTTGAACATCGATGTCGACGCCAAAGGGGACGTACCCACCGGCTGCTCGAGCGAGTTCATCATTAAGGTCACTAACACTGACAGCAATGACAAAAAAAATAGCGGAGCCGCGTACGGAAAAACGATGGTAGAAATTGGTGCTCCGGGCACGCAAATTCTGTCTACGCTACCCAACGACAAAACCGGCAAACTTACCGGAACTTCGATGGCCACGCCGCATGTAGCGGGCGCCGTAGCGTTTCTACACAGTGTAGCTAGTTCTAAGCTTCACGCTTCGGTGATGCAGGACCCGGCCGCCGGGGCTCGCGCAATTAAGGCGCTGATGCTTGCCAGCGTCGACAAGCTCGAAGAGCTGGAAGGTAAAACGGTTTCGGGAGGCAGGTTAAACCTGTTCTCCGCCGCTAGCGCGGCTAATCGCTTCGATGGCGAAGCAATTAAGAGATAGTTACTTCTTCATTTGAGTTTAAAAAGAAAAAGGCCCGTTCGAGCTTCTCGAGCGGGCCTTTTTTAATTCCGATGGCTAAATTGGCTTACAGGCCAATGGATTTGGGTGGGCATTTGTACGCGTTGCCGGTGTAAGTGGAGTCGGTTTGCTGGCCTGAGAAGCCCCAGCTGTTTCCCGATTGGGTACTGCCGGCCGTATTAACTTCGAGGGAAACATAGTTGGCGCCGAGATCAAACGCGCTATTCTTCATATCGTTGATTGCACCCGTGGCTAGGTTTTTATTGCTGGTCCAGCCGCCAGTTAAGGCGCCGCCCTGTTCACCAATAACTGTGCCGAGGAACTTGCACTCTTTTGGGGCTGGATTTTTGCTAACGATAACGCGTTCGGCACCCTGCTTAACGCTCTTTGCTGCGCAGCCGGAAAATAGGTAAATCGCGGGAAATACTACCAACAGGGGTTTAAGGGAACGTAAAGCTTTCAAAGAATCCTCCAAGAGTGAGTAAAGCAACCCGCTGGAAATAAATGCAAACAACGCGCCACGTCAACCTTGATCGTTGAGTTCGTTGTTCGTGTCAAAACCGGCCCGAGCCGCATGAGGCTTCGGGTCGGCGGCTGAGCCCTCACCCCACTTCGATCGGCGCCCATCAGAAGAAGACTTAGCTCGTTTCTGTTGGGCTCTTTCCTCTCTTAGTGGGCGCGTTATCGCTCTCGTCTTTGCGAGGCCGCAGGCCGAAGCAATCCTCACACGATGGAATAAAGGTCATTCCATCTCGTCTTTGCGAGGCCGCAGGCCGAAGCAATCCTCACACGATGGAATAAAGGTCATTCCATTGAGGGTTTAAACGGTCGATAAGCTCTACTTTTCTCCGTCGAGGTCCTGCCTTGAGCTGTTTTTCACGTTGAATGGCTTGCAAAATATTTTCGAATATTTCGTAGTAGACTAAATGAGTTACGTTATATTTTTTGGTGAACCCATCCGTCGTTTTCATTCGGTGCTCCCCCACACGGCGTTTTAAATTGTTGGTAACGCCGATGTAAAGGACGCTACCAGTCCAATTCGCCATAATGTAAATAAAACTCTGTCTCTCATCAATCATCGGCCAAAGATTGCCGCGCCACTCCGTGGCTCGCAAGGACGGGTGGGGAGCGTACCGCCAACTTTTAAGGTAAAGAGCCTTGCTTCTGTCAAAGAAGTGACAACTGTTCGCCGCGTTTGCGCCCGGCTTTGTCACCCACGCCCAAATTGCGATGCCGTCCGTTTGGTACGAAGCGTGCTCTAGGTTAGTGCAGTGTGCGGCGTGTGCCTGCATGGTTTTAGTTTTGTGGCAGTTGATATGGCTCATTTGTTGAGCGGGAGAAGCTGATGATTTTGTGGAAAAATGCTCTGGTTTTGAGTTTGACCTTGGCCTCTTTGGCGATAGCCGAAGATGGCGTACGGAGCATTCGTCGCAACGCCGACTTGTCTTCAGTAAATTCTTCGAGTTCGCACGGGGCTAACCGCGCCGTTGGCAGTCGCGCCGTTGTCGGAGCAAGCCGCGCATTTAACTTCGACTTGAGCATTAGTTACGGCTCAGGTTACGGATATGGCGCCGGTTACGGATCAAGTTACGGAGCAGGTTACGGATCAAGTTACGGATCAGGTTACGGATATGGCGCCGGTTACGGAGCAGATTACGGAGCAGGTTACGGATATGGTTCTTCGTACCCGTCTTACGGATATGGTTCTTCGTACCCGTCTTACGGATATGGCTCTTCGTACCCGTCTTACGGATATGGTTCTTCGTACCCCTCTTACGGATATGGTTCTTCGTACCCCTCTTACGGTTATGGTTCTTCGTACCCGTCGTTGTACGGAAACAGCTACGGCGGATCTTACGGCGGATACGGTTCCAGCTACGGCTACCCTTCGCTTGGTGGCGGATACGGTTCCAGCTACGGCTACCCCTCGATTGGTGGCGGATACGGATCTAGCTTTGCCGGTGGATTCGTTCCCGGTAATTACGATTACAATACTGGCTCAACCCCTTACAGCTACGGCCCTACGTATTAAAGGTAAGCCAACTTAATTTCTTTTAAAGCGGCCCTGGTGCATTCCACCAGGGCCATTTTTTTTACAGTTTGCCCCGTTCAAACAGGAGCAGACGCGCACGCAGCACCGCCGCTACGGTGAGCGAGTCGGTGATTTCACCGCTGACCACCCAATCATAAAGCTGCAGAAACGGCACTCGTCGCACTTCAAGCTGCTCATCCTCATCTGGTCGTGACGGGCCCGGGGTGAGCCCCTTGGCCAAGTAAACTACGCCCCATTCATCGCTCACCGAATTGGATAAGTGCATCTCTACCAGCTTTTCCCACGTCTTGGCCGTTAGTCCAGTCTCTTCGGTAAGCTCGCGCGCCGCCGTATCGAGCGGTGAAATGGTGAGTAGCCCACCGCCTTCAGGAATTTCCCAACTGTATTGCTGCAAAGGGAAGCGGTACTGACCGACTAGGTAGGTGTACCCCTCGTCGTCGATGGGCAAAACCCCAACCGCAACGTTTTTGAAATGCACCGTACCGTAGATGCCGGGGCCGCCACCTGGGTGGGTAACGATAAATTCTTTTACCTCTATCCACGGGTTTTGGTATTTCACGGACTCCGATTGGACGGTCCAAGGGTTTTTCGTCAGTTTGGGAAGCTTTTCCATTTGTCTCCTGCGGTACGATCTATCTTAAACATTGAAAGCCGTTAGGGAAATTGTTATCCCACCCACCCGATGCGCCAACTTTATTTTTGCGGTGACTGACTCTCAGGATAAAGCGGT
>JAYSWN010000209.1:0-2807 GCA_043718025.1 Pseudomonadota bacterium | reverse complement strand
ACAAAGATGACCCCTTCGGTGTGGTCGAATCGGTTAAGGCCGTGAGCGACCTTTACGCCCCGGTTAGCGGGCGCGTTGTCGAAGTCAATCAACCGGTGCTCGACGCCCCCGAATTGGTTAACGAAGACCCCTTTCACGACGGTTGGATGCTCAAAATCGAAGTCAAAAACCCCGAAGACAAAGAGGGGCTGATGAGCGGCACCGACTACAAAGAGTACGTCGAGGAAAACGCCTAAAGTGTTACGGCGCTTTCTAGAAGAAGATCGCGCCAAACTGCTTGGCTCGGTGGGCCTTAACTCGCTGGCCGACCTGTATTCGGTGTTTCCGCCTAAGGCGCGCGAATTTTCAGAAAATGTTTTTTCACGACTTAAAGATCTATTAAACAAATCGCCCCACTCGGCTTTTTTACGGGCCCTGATGCGGGAAGAAGAGACGACCCCCGACGGCCCCCTTTTGTGGGACAGTATTTATGGCCGCTACCTCGCCAAAGAATTAGATCGCCTGCACTACGAATTTCCGGATGAGCTTTTGGACTCTCCCGCGCTACTCGATCTGGCGTTTGAGTTTCAAAGCTTTCTTTGCGAACGCTTGGGCACCGATACCGCCTGCTTCTCTTTTTCATCGGGCTTTTCAGCGTTAATGGAAGGGGTTCGCCTCTGCCTTGCCCAAACCACTCAAGCCAGCCGCACGGTTTTAGTGGCAGAGAGCTTGCCGCTGTCGTGGCGACAGTCACTAGCCCTTAACCTACCCGACATCATTTTACTTACCGCGCCCCTAAAAGCCGACGGCACCCTTGGATGGAACGACTTTGCCCCCGAACTCTTGGCTACGGTTTCGGTAGTGGCCGTGTCGCGAGAGTTTCGCACCAGCGATCAAGCATTGGTGCGCCAGTTGATGCCGCAAGCCGGATTAATCGACGTGGTGTTCGATCCACTGAGTTTGTACCCACTGCCAGCGCCTGGCTTAGGCGGCGCCGATTTTGTCGTCTTAGAACTGCAAGAGGTGCTGTGCGCCCAGCGCCAAGTTACCGGCCTTTCGGCCGGAGTTCTCGCCGGATCACGGCCCGCCTTTGCCAAGGCGCAAACGTGGCTTGTAGGGCGCAGCAAAGTTACCAAGCAAAAACTGTGGTTCCAACCCTCGACCACCAGCACCGCGCCACTGCCCCGGTTTCTGCCGCTCGAGTCTTTAAAAGCGTATTTAGCGTGGCGGGCTCACGACACCGAATTTATGGACGCCACCGCCAATCGCGCCCGCGCTCAATTTGTTGGGCTTCGTACCGAACTAGAGCGCATGGGGGTGCCCTGCCTTTTTGGTTTCGAAGAAGGGCGGCAGGGGTTTTTCCGGGTACCGCATTTAGAAACACGATGCCAAAAAGCCATGTCCGCCGGGTGGAATGAATTGCTGCCCGCCGAAACCGTGTGGGGACAGCCGACGGGGTGTGATCTCACGACGGTATTGTGGCTTCGCGTCGGCAACGTAAGCGATGCCCAAATTAAGAATTTAATTGAGGCCCTTACCCATGATTGAAGCTTCGCGAGAACGGGCCGAGCCCCTTCGGGAAATGCTGTTTAAGATCAACGAGCAGGTGCTTAAAATGCGCCACCCCTGGTCGCGAGTGTTTTCGCCCAACCCTGAAATCTGGGATGTTTTAAAACGGAGTAAGCCGCACTTTCCGGTGTTTGGCAGCGATTACCCGATCGCCGTCGACAGCCTGCGCCACGCGGCCTCGCTCAACACCCTGGCCGAATTCTGTTTGACCCTTTCGGGAATGGAAGCGTGCTCGGTGCAACGGGCCTCGTTTCCGTCGCCAAACCGTTTGCTTTTATCCACCGTAAAAAGGTTTCACAGCGACAACGGCACCCCCCGCAAATTTGTTTTGATTCCCGAAGGCGAAAGCCGCAAGTGGAGCGAAGCCGCCGATCTCGCGGGCTACACCCTGGTGCCCATTCGCCTTACCGCCCACGAGTGGGTGGCGCCCATCACTAAGGCCATCGAAAAGTACGGGCGCGATTTGGCCGCCTTTGCCTTTACTTTTCCCAACCCCAGTTTTGCTTTTCCGCGCGACTTTCCCAACTTTTACGAAACGCTGCACTCGCTCAACATTTTGTTGGTGGTAGACGCCCGCTATTCGCAAAGCTTGCTCGGGCAAATTAACTCGAACAACTTAGGGCTTGATTTGCTGCTGTGGGACGAAAGCACCTTTTCGGGCGACAGGTTTCCGCCGTCGCAAAGTTTGGGCATCTATCTGGCGCGCGGAAGCTTAAGCCGCCACTTGCCCTCGCCGCTGCTCAGCCGAAATGAAGCCGGGCAGAATGCGTGGACCGAGTCACACGGGTCGTTGTTTCCCTACGGCCTTCCCTACCGAGAAACCGAGGCGCTGCTGGCCATTCTCGAGGGCGTTGGGGTGGATACCTTAAAGGAAAAAAGCGGTGAGCTGGCCCTGCGCCGCCGTTTTTTGCGTGAACAACTGACCACCGACGAGAAGCCTAACGACGACACCAGCAAATTTTTTGAACCATTGCCCGCCGAGTCACAAATTGAGGCGAAACGCCGGTACGCACCCTACGATTTCTTTGCTAAGGTACGGGGAAACGAGAGTTTAGACCGGCTCAATAGTTTTTTGAGCGGAAATAAACAAACAGGAAAGCCGATTGAAAACCAGTCCCCTAATAAAGCCGGTGGGAGTCGTTCAGTCTCCTTCGCGGAGCTCGATTTTTCGAACCAACCAGGGTAACGACGCGCTTTTTTTTCCGCTGCTTTGCGGAATTTTGATCGTCCACTTGATCCTATCCGCCGTGCTGCCCCCT
>JAYSWN010000208.1:0-2810 GCA_043718025.1 Pseudomonadota bacterium | reverse complement strand
GGTTTTGAAAAAAGATGAGATGCCCCCGCCCAAAGATACACGGGGGGGAGTATCTAATGCAGAAAATAGACGGGCGGAGGCATCTCCTGAGCGCTCGGATCTTAAACAGGGTGAGCGCTCAAACCAAAAAATTTATCGGGCCCTTAAGCCAGTAATCCGAAACTGAATTTAATCTTTGCAAATCAGATGCCAGCCAATTTAGGCGTAGCCGATGTTCCTCAGTGTTTGTATTTGAAACAAACTGTAACGATCTGCAACGGGCCAGGCTTACAAATCCATTCTCTAAATTGAAATTCAAGAGATCTTTTCAGAGGGGAGAGTGCTGGAGCTCCGGTTGGGGGAGTGGGAACTCCAGCATTCTAGAGGGAGAAAAAAACGTTCGCGGTCGTTAGGGGCGCGTAGTCGCTGAGGCGGTTAGCTTTTTGGTTGGGGGGCTTGCTATCGCAAGGGGCGGACTAGGCGGCCGCTTAACGTAGGTAATGTGTGGGGTTTGCCGCGAGTTTGAAGCCATCGCAGCGAGTTGCAACTGGCAATGCTCTTCGCTAATCATTCGCACTACGCGGCCGGTACCGGGGTTTTTATCTGCTTGGATCGCCTGACCTACTACCAGACAAGCCAAGGAAATAAAAAGCACATCACTTTTTTTAAACATTTGAGACTCCATTTTTCATTCGAACCACGTTTGCAGTGGCCCATCCTGTATCGAATGACAGATGGTTTTGCACTTCATGTGCCAACTCCTAAATTTTATCGACGATAATTTTTTTCCGAGCTATCCGAACCTGAACGGTTAAAATTAGGAAAGGGGAGGATGCATGGGTTCCGAAATCACCGAGTCTCTGTTTAAACTAGCTAACACGCTGGCGATGGTGAGTTGGTTGGCACTGGTATTTACGCCCAAATCGAAGGCCACGCGTTTTGCCGTAAGATCCGGAGCGACATCGGCACTGTTTGGCGTGGCCTACGCCGCCCTTTTTCTCACGGGCCAAGGTTTTCAAATGAGTGATTTTCAATCGTTGGCGGGGGTTCATCGCCTTTTTCAAAACCCAATTTTCCTATTCGCGGGCTGGCTTCATTACTTGGCGTTCGACCTGCTGGTGGGATCGTGGATCACGGGAGACGCCGAAAAGCACTCCATTAAACACCGGTTCGTAGTGCCTAGCCTCTTGCTCACTTTTATGTTCGGGCCGGTTGGCTTTGTGAGCTACTTGCTAGTTCGCAAATTGGTGAGCAAATGAACTGGCTAGCTGAAATCGCCCGACGAAATCGCGTTTTATATGCAACCGGTTTATTCCAACTAGCAGTCGGATTGCTTTTCTTACTGGGCCTTACGTTAGATCCAAGGCAATTGCTGGGCCTCAACGCGTGGACCAAACCACTTAAGTTTGCCCTTTCGATCACGCTGTTTACGTGGACGATCGCTTGGCTAAGCGCTTACCTAAAAGACAAGTCCCGCGCGGTTTCTAACGTGAGTTGGATCATTTCAATTTCGATGATTGTTGAAATCCTGTGCGTGGGTTTGCAAAGCCTTCGCGGCGTGTCATCACACTTTAATGAAGCCACCGCGCTAGATGGGTTTATTTTTACAACGATGGGGCTGTTCATCCTTATCAACACCGTGGCGGTGTTCAGACTATTGTTTGTTTTTTTGACGACGACGCTAGACCTTCCCCCACCCTACGCCCTAGCGCTTAGAATTGGACTACTGATCTTCATCGTGGGCAGCATCGAAGGTGCGGCCATGGTAGCAAATAGGGCCCACACCATTGGTTTGCCCGACGGTGGTCCCGGCCTGCCTCTGTTGAATTGGAGTACAAGGGGCGGTGACTTACGAGTTTCGCACTTTTTGGGATTGCACGCGATACAAATGCTTCCCCTATTCGGATGGCTGGTACGTCGACAAAAAAATGGCACAAAAATGGTGGCGCTTTTCGGTACGCTAACGCTGCTCTTAATGGTTGGACTATTTGTTCAGGCCCTGCTGGGCAGACCGTTAATTGCGTACTAGGACGGGGCGGCGTGACCCCTCTCGCCACGTCGTCTAGTTTCCAGCAGCGAATCGCGCAAATTGCAGGGGGAAAATCATTATGTTGATGCTATCGATTGTGGCTCTGTTGTCTTCGGCTACCGTTCACGCGGCTGATCTTCACACCTATAAACTCGGCCGGTTGGCGAGTACCGTGGAAGCCTGTGAGAATCAGCGTACCGCAATCGTGGCGGCCTTCACTAAATCCGGAGTTCAGGTCTTTGATTCGCAATGCAAACTGAACGGCAAACGGGTCGATTTCACTCTGACGTACGTCTCGGGGTTGCCGATAGACATTATCTCAACCATTGAAGGGTACCCGCACCTATTGAAATCTGGGTTCTCCAAAGAGGCGGATTGTTTATCAAACTTGGACCTGGAGCTTAAGAATTTTAAGGATCAGACACGCTTAGAACCTTTGGTCGCCTACTGTTCGCCCAAGTCCTACGCTAGCATCTTTCCCGAATTTTACGTTCGCATCGATGCCCTTGGCCAGCCGATGAACCGTCCGTTTACCTTCGAGCGGATGGTGATGCCGCGCATCACAGCACAATTGGCCGAGCTGACGAAAGAATTGGAGAGTGCGAAGTCGGCGCGATTTACCCTCTCCCGAGTGCGATTTTTTAATGATCTCGGCGGACACAGCATCAGCCTTCATTATTATGCGCCGGCCCGGGTGTGTTTAGGGTTGGAAAAGCTCATCGAGATGGAAGAGAAAGACGCGTGCGACAAATACGGCGCCGCATTGAAAGCCATCGTTGCCCAGAGTTCCGATGCGCCGTTG
>JAYSWN010000207.1:0-7012 GCA_043718025.1 Pseudomonadota bacterium | reverse complement strand
ATTCCTTAGTTACCGTTTGTTTCGTTCCAGAATTCGCAATGCCCCTGGTAGCGACAACCTGGCGCATTGCCCCACTCGATTTGCCGACGGGCTTAGATTTCTTTTTGATCATTTTCTTTTTCATAGGCTCAAGACTTGTCAAAGGTCGTTCTCCGTCAATTCATTGGCTCAGCGCTGTGATTAGACTTCTGTCGTAATTTACTCTCTAAAAACTTTTCACCGGCGCGGTAAGAACTCCGCACCAGGGGGCCTGAGGGTACAAACCAAAATCCTTTTTCCAGACCAATTTTTTCGAGCTCTTTGAAAACCGTCGGGTTCACATAGTTATCCACCGGAAGATGCCAGGTAGAGGGACGCAGGTATTGACCTAGGGTCAAAATTTCAACGCCGGCGAGACGTAAATCATCCATCGCCTTTTCTACTTCTTCCTTTGTTTCGCCAAGTCCCAGCATGATCGAAGATTTGGTGGCAACCTTGGGATTCAGATTTTTTACTTCTCTGAGCACTTGAAGCGACTGCCAGTAATCACACCGACCATCGCGCACTTTTTTGGTGAGCCGTTCAATGGTTTCCACGTTGTGCGCAATTACGTCAGCGCCGCTGGAAACCAAACGGGCGATGGCGGCTTTGTCTCCCTGAAAATCCGGAATTAAAACCTCTACCAGCATTTGGGGAGAGAGCTTTTTGATTGCCTCTACCGTGCGCGCGAAGTGATCGGCCCCCCCGTCGGGTAGGTCATCGCGATCCACGGAGGTCAAAACGACGTAGGTAAGCGAGAGTTTCTCCAGGGCGGCCGCCACGTTGTCGGGTTCGTGGGGGTCCAAAACGCCCTTCGGGTTGCCGGTTTTCACATGGCAAAACTTGCATCCACGGGTGCAAGTGTCGCCCATCAGCATCAAAGTGGCCGTGCCGCCGCCCCAGCACTCAGCTACGTTTGGGCAGGCGGCCTCTTCGCACACCGTGTGAAGCTTGAGGCCTCTAAGCAAACCCTTGATCTCAATGTATTTTTCGCCTCCAGGGGGGCGAATTTTAAGCCACTCGGGCTTACGAAGGACTGGTGCGGGATCGGGCATAAGTACCCATGATTTAATTGAAAATGCTGCCCTCGGCAACCCAAGGTAAGTAACTCTCCAACGGTAGTTTGGGATGCGGCTATGCTATAGTTTTGGGGCAAATGGACCACATTAAAGCTCGATCTCGCTCCGTCCTAAGGGTTCTCGGCATCTCATTTGTGGCAAATATCGCCTTGGGCTCCTTAAAAATTTACTACGGCCGGAATTCAAACAGCCTCGCTTTCGTGGCCGACGGTTTACACACTTATTTCGACGCGTGCGCTACCTTACTAGGCATGTTGTCGATCTCTTTTTCATCGGCACCGCCCGACGACAACCATCCCTACGGCCATTACAAATTCGAAACCCTTTCTTCAATGCTGCTTTCATTGATCCTTTGTTTCGCCGCTTACCAGGTAGGCTCCGACGCTTTTTCAAGACTTGGAGCCAGCCAAGTTTTTCCGCACGGCGACTTTCGCGGCGTTTTCTTGGTGGTGCTCGCCATCACGTTGAGTTTTTCTCTAGGTAAGTGGGAAGGCAAGATGGCCGCCACCTTAAAAAGCCCTTTTCTGAAAGCAGATTCGGTTCATAACCTGACTGATGTGTGGACGTCACTGGCCGTGGTTGTCAGCATTGTGGCGGGGCATTTCAAAATTCCCAAGGTGGATGCGTGGGTCTCAATTGCCATCTCTATTTATTTGGTTTTTTTATCACTTCGCCTACTTATCGAAAACGTTAGGCCATTGCTTGACGCTCGCGTAGTCGATCCGCAAACCGTGGAAACTATCGCCAAATCAGTTCAGGGCGTGCTTGATTGCCACCACGTAAGAAGCCGGGGAGAGCAGGGTCACTATTTTATTGATCTCAAACTACATTTGCCCGGAGGCATCACGCTGCACCGGGCCCACGAAATTTCCCATCTGGTAGAGGCGAAATTAAAGGCAGAATTTCCGGGCTTAGTCGACGTAGTGATTCATACCGAACCCGACGATCACGCCCCGTGCTAAGACCTTCTTTTTTCCCATCCCGCTTTCAACGCCCTATCGGCAGTAGCTTCGAATAAGATCTCAGCTCGGTTATTCAAAAGAAACTGCACCTTGTCTCTGGCCGGTTGGCGCAGGTTAGGGGTCAGCCACTCTTTCCAAGCCGCTTTCCCTAAAAAAAGTGGCGAACGATCGTGGCCAAAATTGCGAATTTCATCGCTGGGCTCATCCGTGATAATCGCAAAAGATAAAATCACTTCACCCGTCTGTTTTGAGGTCCAACTCTCCCAAATGCCCGCCGCCATCAGAATCGGCCGGTTTTTAGCAGCGAACTCCACCATATGTCCTGCAAGCGGCCCGCGGTAAGCAGCTTCGAAGAAACTATTCAGCGGAACTAAACAAGGGCGCGCCTGAAAGGCTGCCTTCCAGGTTGGCTTTTCAAAGATGGGTACCTCACGTTGAATTTTTTCATCATGGGTGACCAAACGGGCATTGTGAGTTGCATACTTTACCTTTGGCTCCTTTGACCAAGACGGAACCAGCGAGAACTTCATCATCTGAAATATTTTTTTGCCCTCTAGCTGGGAAAGAATAGGAGCGGACTGATGCGGAAGAATTCGCCCCCCCCCGGTAAAGCTCGCTTCCTCGGGAAAAAGCGCGTCAAAAATTTTAACCAGATCTTGAGGCCCCGGTTCCACCGTATACTGAGCACACACTTAAACTCCCCTTTGCTCACCCCAGATTATCTTATGGAGTTGTAATTGAAGGGTAAAAGGCTTCCCCGAAGCCAAGGTCCATTCAGCGAGCTCTTTTGGCGTTACTTTATTGACGACCGGAGAAACTAAAACCGTGCAGAGGGAGAAAAGCTGATGCGACTCACAAATCTGTTCCGCCCACATAAAATCCTCATGCGAAGAGACCACAAACTTAAGTTGATCGGTGGAGCGTAAGTATTTTAGATTCTCCCACACCATTGCTTCAGATTCGCCGCTATCGGGACATTTCAAATCAAGAATCTTAATCACCCCTGCGGGAACCTCGTTCACCGCTAAGCCACCCCCCGTTTCCAATGAAACCACATACCCCTCATCAAGTAGCTGGTGCATAAGGGGGTGGATGGCTCTTTGTCCCAGCGGCTCGCCCCCGGTGAGGCATACGACTTTAGTGGGGTGCTTACGCACCTCAGCCATCACGTCATCCGTACTCCAAACGCGCCCTTCCCAGAACGCGTAACGAGTATCGCAATAGCGACAGCGCAGATTACAGGTGGCCAGGCGAACAAAAACGGTGGGCTTTCCCACGAGCAGACTCTCGCCCTGGATAGAATAAAAAATCTCGTTAATCTTTAGGCGCGGTACTTGTGGTGAAGAACTAGAGTGAAATTTGCTGTCGAACGAGCGCTCTCTGGAGCTTAAGCTGTTGTTTTCGATAATGTTCATCAGATAAAGTGTGGCCTAACGCCTCTTCTGCTTTCTTTTGCGCGTTCAGTGCCCGTGATTTGTCGATATCTACTGACTCTTCACAAGTTTCGGCCAGAACCGTAACTCTGTCTTTTGTAACTTCCGCAAATCCGAAACTTACCGCAAATTTACGTACGTTGCCGTCAGTAACAAGCTTCATCACCCCGGTGCCTAACAGCGCCAACATGTCAGCGTGACCCGGAAGGATTTGAAGTTCACCTCTGGTCGAGGGAATCGTCAGGCTCACCGCGTGAGCCCCTTCTAGAATACGCTTCGATGGAGTGACGATGTCTACCGTCATTACGCGCTCCGCAGCTTAGCTGCCTTTTCAATGGCCTCTTCGATGGTTCCCACCATGTAGAACGCCTGTTCCGGAATGTCGTCGTGCTTGCCCTCAAGAATCTCTTTAAAGCCGCGCACGGTGTCTTTCACTTCCACGTACTTGCCAGGATTACCCGTAAACTGTTCGGCCACGAAGAAGGGCTGAGATAAGAAACGCTCAAGCTTACGAGCGCGGTTAACGGTTAAGCGATCTTCTTCTGAAAGCTCGTCCATACCCAAAATTGCAATGATATCCTGCAAATCTTTGTACCGTTGCAAGATCTTCTGGACGTCGCGAGCCACTTTGTAGTGCTCATCTCCAACCACTTCAGGAGCCAAAAGGCGTGAAGTAGAAGCTAAAGGATCCACCGCAGGGTAAATTCCTTTTTCAGAAATAGCGCGCGATAGGTTGGTAGTCGCATCCAAATGCGCGAATGCGGTAGCGGGTGCCGGGTCGGTGTAATCATCGGCAGGTACGTAAATCGCCTGTACCGAGGTGATCGAACCTTTTTTGGTAGAGGTGATGCGTTCTTGGAGCTGCCCCATCTCCGTGGCCAACGTCGGTTGGTAGCCTACGGCCGATGGAATCCGGCCCAAGAGGGCCGACACTTCAGAGCCAGCTTGAGTGAAACGAAAAATGTTATCCACGAACAGAAGAACGTCTTGCCCCTCTTCGTCACGGTAGTACTCAGCGCAGGTAAGCGCCGAAAGTGCTACGCGAAGTCGCGCACCGGGCGGCTCGTTCATCTGGCCGAATACCAGACAGGTCTTATCGATAACTTTGGATTCCTTCATCTCAACCCACAGATCGTTACCTTCGCGGGTACGCTCGCCAACGCCAGCGAATACCGAAAGGCCGCCGTGCTGATTTGCGATGTTATTGATAAGCTCCATGATCAATACGGTTTTGCCTACGCCGGCACCGCCGAACAGACCAATTTTTCCGCCCTTAGCGTAAGGAGCAAGAAGGTCCACCACTTTTATCCCGGTCACAAGAACCTGGGCGGTGTTGGACTGTTCTTCGAAGGTAGGTGCCGAACGATGAATCGGATAATGCTTTTTAGCGGTGATGGGACCAGCTTGATCCACCGGCTCGCCAATCACGTTTAAGATGCGGCCGAGAACTTCGCGGCCGACCGGCATCATGATGGGAGCACCGGTATCGCGCGCTTTCATGCCGCGGGTCAAACCGTCGGTAGAATCCATCGCAATGCAACGGACAACGCCGTCACCAATGTGCTGCGCGACTTCAAGAGTTAGGTTCTCTTTTGTTTCCCCGATGCTCGGGTTGGTCACTTTCAAAGCATTATAGATGGGCGGAAGTTTTGATGGCGGGAACGCAACGTCCACCGCGGGTCCGATCACCTGTGTAATTTCACCAGAGAATTCCATCGTCACTCCTATTTCATCGCTTCAACGCCACCGACAATTTCACTGAGCTCAGTGGTAATGGCAGCTTGTCGGGCTTTGTTGTAGTCCATAGTCAAATTATCGATCATTTCCGAAGCATTCTTAGTGGCGTTCTCCATGGCCGACATGCGCGCGCCATGTTCACTCGCCACCGACTCCAAAACCGCTCGGAAAAGCTGGGTTTTGAAATGCCGGGGAATCAGCTCCTGCCAGATCGCATCGGCAGAAGGCTCTAAAATTCTTTCTCTAAGGGCATCGGCGCCTAGTTTGGTCGCCAAGGCCAAAACCCCTTCCGGAGCAATGGTGTCGACGGGAATCAAGCGCTCGGTAACTACGGTTTGCTGTATGGCCGATTTAAACTCGTTGTAAACCAGGTAAATAGCGTCGGAGTGCCCTTCAAGGTAATGCGCCAAAATCTTCTCGGCCACTGCGGAGATGCGGGGGTAACTGGCCTTGGCCAAAAGCCCCTCGTAATTTTCACCCATCGAGTATCGCTTCTTTGCGAAGTCGAAGGCCTTTTTACCGATGGTTTCAACCTTAACTTCAACCCCGGCCGCTTGCTTTGCTTTGATAAAGCGGGCTGCGTTTTTAAACACGTTGGCATTGTACGCGCCGCAAAGACCGCGATCGCCAGCAAGAATCACGACGAGAATCTTTTTCTCTTCGCGCACATCTAAGAGGGGATGTTTGACTCCCCCTTTTGCGACCAGCGCTAACATCGAAGCATAAATACGGTACGCGTAGGGGCGCGCGTTGGTCACCGCATCCTGAGCGCGGCGAAGCTTGGCCGCCGCAACCATTTTCATGGCCCGGGTGATTTGCCGAGTGCTCTTTACGCTCTGAATGCGTTTTCGAATGTCTTTAAGATTGGCCATGCCTCGTTACACAAACTGCTTGGCAAATTCGTCCAAGGCTTTTTCCAACTTCGGTTTCAACACGTCATCAATCGTTTTCTTCTCGCGGATATGCGCAAAGATATCGGGGTGACGTTGTTCAACAAATTCGTTTAACCCTTTTTCGTAGGAGGCCAACTTGTCGATGGCGAGCTTGTCCAACCGGCCCGAAGTTCCTGCGTAAATGATGAGAATCTGTTTTTCCACAGGAAGCGGTTGGTACTGCCCCTGTTTCAAAATGTTTACCATGCGCTCCCCTCGAATCAGCTGATCCTGAGTGGCTTTATCCAAATCAGATCCGAACTGCGCGAAGGCCGCCATCTCTCGATACTGCGCCAAGCTCAAACGAAGGTTACCCGCCACCTGTTTCATAGCTTTAATCTGAGCGTTACCGCCCACGCGAGAAACGGAGATACCAACGTTAATCGCCGGACGAACCCCGGAGTAAAAAAGGTCGGTATCCAGAAAAATCTGACCGTCAGTAATAGAAATTACGTTGGTCGGAATGTACGCTGAAACGTCACCGGCCTGAGTTTCAATAATCGGTAGAGCAGTTAAACTTCCACCGCCTTCTTCGTCGCTCAACTTTGCTGCACGCTCTAATAAACGACTATGCAAGAAGAACACGTCACCAGGATAGGCTTCCCGTCCGGGTGGACGGCGAAGCAGCAAGGACAATTGACGATAAGCTTGCGCCTGTTTGGTCAGATCGTCGTACACAATTAGAGCGTGCTTTCCGGTGTCACGGAAATATTCGCCCATCGTTACGCCAGCGTAAGCCGCAATAAATTGCAGCGGTGCCTGATCACTGGCGGTCGCGGAGACCACTATCGTGTAGTCCATTGCTCCGTGTTGACGAAGCTTGTTAACCACCTGCGCTACGGTCGATTGCT
>JAYSWN010000206.1:0-7042 GCA_043718025.1 Pseudomonadota bacterium | reverse complement strand
TTTCGGCTCGCACGCCGGCGTTTATAGCATAGGCGGCGAAGTCAAATGTATGAATTCCCCTTCTCAAAGTTCCAATTTTGGAACAGTATGCCGGGCCATGAAGCCCGAGACAACCGACCCTCTTCAATTTACCGTGTGGAAACAGCTATTTCCCGAGGCCCCCAGCAAAAGCCAAGTCACCCAGCTGCGTATTGCCGAGGCCGCGATTCGGCTCTACGCCAAGGCGGGAGCGCAATCCACGACCTTTGAAGACATTGCCACCGCCGCTAAGGTGAGCCGAGCGCTAATCTTACGTTATTTTCCCACTTACCCGGCCTTGATGATGTTCATGGCCAAATACATTCGTGCGCAATTTCAGGAGCTTGCGGTACGAAGTATTAACCAAGCCGATGGTGCAAAGGCGCAGCTTGAAGCCTACGTGGACTGCACGTTCGATTGGTCGAAGCAGTATCCGCATCACGTTAAGGTGTGGATCTATTTCTATTACATCTGCGCGCTTGAGCCTAAGACCCGAGAATTGAATACCAATCTGGTCGACGTGGGACATCGGCGTATCCAAAGCCTAATTGAAAGCGGCCAAGCTGCCCGCGACTTCCCAAAGGGCAATGCGTCTGCCGCCGCCAAGGCGATTCAAACGTTAATAACTGGTTCGTTATTGAGCTGTCTCACTGAAAATCGAAAAGAAGATTTCGAACGCATTCGCAAGGCCACTCACCGTGCCTGCCAGGCTTGTTTAAGCCTAACGGAGTGAAGGGGAAAGACGAGGGCCCGGCCGTATGCTCGCGCCGACGGCGGCTAGACTCTGATCCTTCCTCTTCACACCCATAGGTAATAAAAACTCGCGTTACGTCGGTCTATAATGTTCGGTGAGCACATCGGATAAAACGCGCAAAGCGTCCACTGCGGTAAAAATCCCTACGATCTTTCCGTTCTCCTGCTTCACGATGGCGCTGCCGTATTTGCGCTCGGCCATTTCACTAGCCACGTGGTTTAAAGGCGCATCGGGTTTAACCGAGTAAGTCATCGTCATCATCACATCATCAACCTTAGTGTCGGCCGAACCTTCAAAATTTCCGGCCAAGCTTACGTCACGGTCGCTCAACAGCCCCACGAGCTCTGAACCTTTGAGCACGGGGAGATGCCGTATTCCATATTCGCTCATCATTTTTTTTGCGGTTTTAATTGTCTGATCTGCACCAATAGTGTGCGGCATCGAAGTCATGTATTTTTGAATTAGTGGCATTGATTTCATTGTCGCTCCTGCGTTCTCATTTTGATCGTTCGTAAACAGAGACAAAGCAAGAATGGAGCCAGTTTGATTCAGCCTAAAACTGCGCACGCGGATTGGATGGGGAGCGTTTTGGGCCCGAGGTGAGACATTCGATCCCGTGAAGGGCCTCAATTTGAAAAACCACCTATCAATCAAGCCTTTGGTTCTACCGACGAACGCTGATCACCGCTTTTTTGGGCAACTTGTGCGCATGCTCGGCCAGCGGTGTACGCCGATAGATTGCACTTTTTTTGCGCCAAAACCGTTGCAGAATTTAAATCTTAGGTTGAACGCAGCGTCGAGAGTCCCTACACTATTGTTAGAAATGGGTTAGTTTTTTGGGGGTGGGGTTATGGGTTCGGGCATTCGTCCGTGGTTTGTGTTGTTTGCGTTGTCGTCGATGAATTGGGCAAATGGGGCTGAGACTCGCTTGGTGCTGGCCGGTGGTTCGTCTGCCGACGCTAATCATGCTGCCGTAAAAAAGATGCTGCAATGGATGGGCGAGAAGCCGGGCCATATGCTGCGAATTCGTTGGGCCTCTGAAAAGACGGAGGCCGGTTTGTTGTCGCAAACCTCGTACCCCTTTCCGGAGGGGACGCCGATTAAAGAGGCTCCGAGCCGTTTTGAAATGCCAAAAGAGCGCGAGCGATTTCTGCGCGATTTAAAAGGCGCGGCCGGCGTTTATTTTGGCGGTGGCGATCAGCGCTTTATCATGAACACCTTACTTGAAAATAATTTGCTAGCGCCCATGCACGAAGTGTATCGCCTAGGCGTTGTTTTTGGTGGCACCAGCGCGGGTACGGCAATCATGTCTTCACCGATGTTTACGGGCGAAGGGGTTGAGACGGGCATCGGGCCCGAGAAGCCTGAGCTTATTGCCGGCCTTGGCCTTTTAGGCCCGGGAATTATCGTCGACCAGCATTTCTTAGCGCGTAAACGTTTCAACCGTTTAGTGAGCGCGGTGTCTGGCGAATCGGCAAACGTGGGGTTGGGAATTGATGAAGACGGTGCAGTCTCGATTGTCGACGGTCGCATGGTAACGGTATTGCCGCCTGAAAAAGTGGTGGCCGTGAAAAAGCATTCAGCCCGTGGTCGTTTCACCATGGACGTAATGGAGCCCGGTGAGAGCTATGATTTGCAAACTGGGGAGAAGGGCGCCAAGCCTTAGACCAACCGAAGCGTTAACCTAATTCAAATTGCGGTTACTCATTGGTTTCCAAGTCATTGCTTTTTTCGTGACGAAAATGGCAAGGTGCGCCGATGGTTGCCACTTTAAGATCAATTTTTTTATTCCTGTTCGTCGTTTTCGCTTGTGAACGAATCGACGCCAAACCGTTTGATCTCAAAATCCCCATTCCCGTTAGATTCGATAGTGGATCGCCGTCTCACGGCACTTTTTCGTTCGATGGTGAAACGATACGCATCACAGCTTCCGCTCGCACTAAAGAAATAAGCCCCAACCCCCAAATGCTTGCAGCCATTCAACAGCTAATTGCGATGGGGAACCCTCATGAAGATACCATTTTTAGAGCCGCGCCGCTCTTTGAAGGCAAGGCAATGGTGAACGGACGGGTGACAGAAATTGTCATTTCACGGGGTGTGGTTTTTGACGCTTATAGCGGGCGCGACTTCATGCATATCAAGTGCGTTTTTAGTTATAGCCCGAGCGACTTGGCAAACCTTAGCGTCGTGAGAAAGCAAAAGATTGTCTATCTCGATGAGCTGATGCCGGCGGTCAGCTCAAATCACCCTTTGGATCAATACGCGATACTCTTAGGGGGCTCACTGATTCCAGTCAGGCTGATCGCTACCAATCTGAGACGTGACAGCGTGAGACCTAACAGCACGGAAACGTGGGCAAAAATTTTTGTGTCGGGGGATCGTTACGGCATGTCCTATCTGCTCGAAGTTCCATTCGGCTCGCTCTTTCCCCTCACCCCCAATCAACTCAAGGCTCTATTGATGGAAAAGAATAGAAGGTTGGGGTTGCCGAAACCCTCGGCCCATCTAGCTGTCCTTAAGCTCGAGAAGTTTGCTCAAATTCGCGAAGAGGAGATGGTGGCGAAAGTACTTCAAAACCCGGAATTACAAGCAGACCTGGCGGCTTTGGGCGAAAAACTCCACGCCTTCCAGTACTACAAGGAGCTCGTCGGTGGTGACGGTTTTCTTGGTTTTTATGACAGACTCTCGGGTGACAGAGAAATGCAGGAAGCCTTCTGGAAAATTACCATGAAAGATGCCATTCCCAACCCCGGCCCAGCGGGTAAAGGGCCTAAGGTTTTGGCTCATGGGATTTGGATGCTTCTCGCTTCGAGAGTCCGGTCGGTGGTGAGGCGGGCGATCGATGAGTTGAAGAGTGCGGAAAGTTTCACCGTCGTGGATATGCCAAGAGAGGGTTCTCCGATCGAGGTGGTGACTCCGGAGGAGTTACTTTGGAGGATGGTAAGGAAGAATCCCTCGGCTGACGATCCAACCAACCTGGAGGTCTTTTTAGAATTGGCCGAAGGGGCCAAGAGTAAAAACGTGAGAGACACCGCCGGATTGCACGTACTCAAACTATTGATCAAACATGAGGTAATGAGTACGCAACCGCCCAGTTTCAAGGTAACGCTAAATCGTTCTTTGGATGAAAGGCTGTGGAGGCTGTTTGTAGATCTAGCGATCGACCCTGATGGAATCGCGCCGGCCAATTGGCTGTTGGAGGCCATATTGATCAGCCCAACGCCCCGCATCCAGGACATTGAGCGTTTATTTGCGCTTTTGTCCGCGGCCCCAAATCCGTATTTTAAAAAACCTAGTTTATCGATTGTGAACGCGATTCATTCCTACTTTTCACATCGACACTTGAACCTGACGAGTGAATTTTATGAGAAGACGATGGACTCCGTTTTGAAGTATTTGGGCAAGAAAGATTCTGCGCAAAGATTAACCACTCTTCAATCAATTGGTTTCCATCACTCTTTGATGAGGTTGACCGAACGTCAGAAATTGTTTTTGCGAAATGCCACTGGGAGTCTTTCTTCTAAGGATCAAGCGGCCATTAACCTGCTTCTTGGCGGCGTCGTACATAAAGACGAAAGTTCGGATTCCTGCCCTGATCGTCTCGATTCGTTTGGAGCTCGAACGGGTTTGTGACTCATCGGCGATCTGGATTTAGATGCGGGCTGTTAAACAGAAATTCTAACCCGTTGGCTTTTATCTCGTAGACGGCTTCGAGCATTTTGCCCAGCTCCCCCTCGGGGTAGCCTTTTCGCTTAAACCAAACGACGTAGGCATCGGGTAAATGAATTAAGCGGGTGCCGGCATACTTGCCGAACGGCATTTTGGCCTGGGCAAGTTTGATAAGCGCTTCGGGATCCATGGTGGCTAGCCTAGCCGATACAATGGGCGCGCGTCATGGCCACAGAAAAAAACCTCAATGGGCAAATTCGAAACCCAGTGACTGCATTCTGGCCCGCAGATCGGGGCGCACGCGACCGTCTTCCGCAAAGAGAAAGCCTTTGTCTTTGAATTTGATCTTTGCGGCTTCCGCCGCCATGAAAGAGCCGTTGCGCAATTCCATCTCTACGGACGCCATCAGCCAGCCCAGTGGAACTACCAGGCTGCCGTAGCGTTGCGAAACTGAAAGCCAATTGCAAAACAGCTCAGGATTCTCTTTTACTAGCTCCAGGTAAAATACCATTTGGGCATCGTAGGCTTTGGCCTCATCGAGCAAGGCGGCTTCGGCGTAAGCGGCGCTTTCGGCGTCTAATAGCAACAAGGGCTCAAAGTTTTCCGCATGAATTAATTCATGAAAGAGTGTGGAAAATTGGTTAGGCACCGAGTCGCTGCTTTCCGTAGACAGGGTTATCTCTCGAAGTGCGGTCTTTCCGTCTCCGGAGTCTTTAGAGTGGTATTTCCCGCCGTTCTCCTTTAATTCACCTTTCTCGGCCACCCGAATTACCGACCCCTTCACTAACTTATGGTGATAGGTCAGATAGTCGTCGATGCTTTTTGAAAGTTTTGGCGAAAGGGAGTGTGCCGCATGTAAAAACTCGATTAGGTACGCTTTAGGATTTGACCTGCGGGAATCACCTTCGGAAAATTTGAGCGCCACTGTTTTTAGTGGGGATTCTTTCAAGTATTCGGAGTTGGCTTGGTTAGCCGCCTTTCCTGGTGTAGTTCCTTGAGTTGTTGTATTTCGTCGGTAGTACTGCACCACATGATTTATAAATTTATTAGAACCCGCAGTGAGTTTCTTTATCTTCTCCGCATTAGCTTTTCCGTTTCCGAGGGTGAGTCGCATCGGAGTGAGATCCACACTGGCGCAAACCTGTTCTACTCGCGAGGCTTCGTTTACTGATGCAGGCTCTCTAAGGCAACGCTGGCCTACGAACTCCTCGCAGGGGCATGATTTTAAACGGTCGTGCTTATTTAGCGAAAGGCTCTCGTTTTCATGCTGGTGCATAGCGCAACGGTTGGCCAGGCGCTGACACGACTCTCCCTTTTTAATATTGGTTGCCTGTAAGATTAGTGAGGCCGCCCAAAGCATTGCCCCGATAATGAGGGCGAGCGTTACGCGCTGAAGTGGGTTTGATTTTTTAGTTCTTTTCAGTGGGGCCGCCATTTGCAAATGCTTTGAATGTTAATGATAACCGAAGCGCCGTCGCGTGACCGAATTTAGTTCAATGAAAGTACCGCGAAACAAATAAATGCGGTAGCCACCTACGCCCTAGGAAAGTAGATTGGCGCGGCCAAAAAAGAAGTATAGTGGACCAATGTCATTTTCTGCGTGGATTCAAAAAGTAGCTCGTGATCCGGTGAGTGGTCTTTCCCACCTCGTGGGGGCGTTGCTAGGAATTGTGGGGCTTATCTACCTCTTATGCAAAACCGTTCCCACTGGTGACACGTCAAAGATTGCGGCGGCGATTATTTTCGGCAGCAGTCTGGTGGGACTTTATCTATCCAGCGCGGCGTACCACCTTTTGCATGTTTCACAAAAAGCCCGGGTGGTGTTGCGTCGTATTGACCATGCGCTGATCTTTACCCTGATTGCCGGCACCTACACTCCGTTTTGTTTGGTAACGATGGCCCAATCTTGGGGTACGGAACTTTTGGTAATTATCTGGAGCATTGCCGTGGTTGGACTGGGACTGAGTCTGTTTTGGATCCATGCGCCCCGGTGGCTTACTACCGCGCTCTATTTGTTTATGGGTTGGTTTATTGTGCTCGCTTTTCCTGCTTTGAATCGCGCCTTGGCGCCGAGCGGACTGTATTGGCTGGTGGCGGGCGGCGCTTGTTACACCTTGGGTGCGGTGATTTACGCGGTGAAATGGCCTGATCCGTTTCCGCCACATTTTGGTTTTCACGAAATCTGGCATCTTTTCGTAATCGGCGGAAGTGGCTGCCATTTTTTGAGCGTGGTTACGGTGCTTGCCTAAGGGACTCTTTATGACGGCGAGTGGTTTGCCGGGGAGCGTGGAGTTCTTCTTGGCGTTTCACTTAAGGGAAGACTTTAACTTTTCATCCTGGCGCTGCCGAGTAGTGCTGTACCGTGGAGGCGCAACTTATTGTGCCACGACCCCTTTCACTGGGTTCCCCTTACTTGTCTTATTGTCAGCGCCCGAGGTCCTTTTTTGTGCGAGACTTCGAGTCGGGTGGGTTGTTTCCTGAGAGAGTGTCTCAAAAGTGGTGTTTCGCCGTCATTGCGCACGCAGTGCGGCTGAAGCAACCCTTTCACTATGAGTGAAGAGGGACGTCGACAAAACCAAGCAGGCCAAAGGTTGCCGCGCC
>JAYSWN010000205.1:0-46888 GCA_043718025.1 Pseudomonadota bacterium | reverse complement strand
AAAGGCGCGCGGCGCGCAAATGGCGGTGTGGACTAACCGCGATTTTCCCTCGGCCGAACTGATCTTAAAGCACAGTGGCCTACGCGACTATTTTGACGCCTTTGTATCGGGTAGCTGCGTGACCGATCGCAAACCCCATCCCGAAGGGCTGAAGCGCATTCTTGAAACTTTTGCGTGTGAAACCGCGATCGTAACCATGGTGGGCGATCACGAGCACGACGTACTCGGGGCTAAAAGCGTAACCGCCCGTTCCGTGCGCGCCAGTTGGCACACCTACTGGGAAATAGACCCATGCCAGCAAGCCGATCACCAATTTTACAGCGTTAATGCCTTCAGCGAATGGGTTGAAAGCGCATGAGCCCCAATTTTATTTAAGCAACTCACGTAGTGGATTACGGTTAATTTTTCCGGTACCCAGTTGGGGGATTTCTGCGACCCAAATTATTTTCGAAATCTTAAACGTCTTGCTCCACCCCGCCGCCCGAAGCAGCGGATTGACGATTTCCGGAGTGACGTCCTTTACCGTCGTAAACAAAACCAATTCTGGGTTAACGTCTACGGCCGTGGCTTCGATGGCCACGGTTTGGCCCCCGTTAACGTCGCCAGAAATGAAAAGTGGCTGCGTCTGCAACGTCTCTTCCAAACCATCTAAAGGCACCATCTCTCCACCGATTTTAATCGACCTCTCCAAGCGGGAAATAAACTTGTAATAGCCATCGGGTAGCCGTTCGATCAAGTCGCCAGTCACGAACCACCGCACCCCATCGATAACAACAAAAGGCTGCGTACCGTCGTAATTTAGATACCCGCTCATCACACTGCTACGCGCCGGATCCTTTGCGGCAACCAGCATCATGCCATTGGCGCCCACGGGTCTCTCAATTGCAAAATTATCGGGGTCAACGATACGAATGATTACTGAGTCTAACGCCGTGCCAATTGAACCACGTCGTGGGGCCTCGGCAGGATTCACGCAGACCGTGGGCGCCAACTCGGTAAGACCGTAGCCCTCGAGCACAACCATGTTTTTTGCTTTCGCGGCTAAAATGTCGATGACGTCATCGGTAAGCTTTTCGGCGCCCACCACCGCCACGCGGTAAGAATCAAGCTGATCTCCTTCGGCAGACCAAGCTATTCCCCGTAAAAATGTCGGGGTGCCGACGATGAGGGTGGGCCGATACATTTCCGAGATTTTTGCGATCGTAGCTCCGTCCGTTGGATCGGTGTGAAAGACCTGAGGAATCCGTAAAGACACGCCGGTGGTCATCAAACGATGACCCAAAGAGTGAAAGGGCGGGGCAATACTCATCAGCCTATCGCGATCGGTGAGCGCTAAGCGGATAGCCACGTCCCCAATACTGACCGTCTCCATTTCATGAGTGTACGGTACGGCTTTGGGGTTGGACTTAGACCCACTGGTGAATAGCACCACCGATTGGGATTTAGGGCCGAGGTTCGGGTGCGGAAGATCCTGCCAAAAACCGCGTTTTTCGCTCCACAGCAGCGCCATCAATTGTTCACTGGCCGTGATGCCTTCGCGCACCCTTTCAAACGTAAGAAACCGATCTTCCAGCGTGTCGAAAGAAATGCCTTTTGTGTCCCTTAGCCTATCTAAGAAAGTTCGTGAGGTGACGATGGACTTGCACGCTAGTGAATCTAGCGACCACTTCACCTTGGCCTCGCCCGCCGTAAAATTGATGACCACCGGGGTTTTTCCGGCGAAAAGCAAAGAATAGTACGCCACCACTTCGCCAACCGAACCCGGTAGCAAAACGCCAATATATTGCCCTTCCAACTTTTTAAACCGCGGCACCATTAAACGAATGGCCAGCGCAAGATCGCGATAAGTCTTTGGGCCCGAGGTCTCATCGGTAACGATGACTTGGTCAGGGTGATTCGCCACTTGGTAGCGAAAGGCGGCGAGCAGATCGGTGGCTTCTGCCGGCAACATCAGCCGGTCACCTTTTCCCTGGTCCCGCACCCAAGGCCCACTGGGTGGCCGAACGCGCGTACCCGTGGTCGCCTGTTTGCCAGAAGCTACCAATAGCGCTTCGGTAACGGTTTTAATGGGGGCATTGTTCCTCGTTTTGAACTCTGTTTCGATCCACAGGTTTAACGACTGCTGATCCAAGCTATCCATCCCAAGCGTGGCGGCAAGATCATCGCCATCCTTCGGCGCAGCCACCCCAGTCAGCTCGCTGATTTTGTCGATGACCTTCTTTCTCACGTCAGCGGAAACGTCAGCCACGGTGTCACTGACTGAAGTTACCGGCATTGCCGGATAAGGTAGATCAATAATGCGATTGGGTTCTGAATTGCGATAACGCACGTAGCGAGGCGGCAGTAGTCCGTCGCGGTAGTACTGGCCTAAGTAGTCGGTGATCTGTTGTCGGGTGCCGGTGCGCGGAAAATCGGCAGTAACTTCAAGGTATTTGACGTGAATAGGCCGCTTCGGCATGAAAAAGAGACCAGCGGCCGCCAGATCCATCATTCGGCGAGGCAGCAACGTGCCCAAATCCGGAAAATCACCCGTAACCACTGCCCCCGACGAGCTGCCTAAGTGGCCGTTCATCTGCGAAAGGACAATGCGAGCCTGCGGGTAAATTTTGAGAATTCGCTCGACCAGGCTCTTGCCATTTAGATCGGGAGGCGTCCTGGACAGCTGCCCTTCAGGGTACATCAAAATATTGCGCCCTTCTCTCAATGCGTCCGCAATCGAATGGGCCAGATTTTCCACCCCCTGTTCAGCGTCAGCCGCTTCGATTTTTGGCACCGAAAGTGGGTTGGTGCGGCGGATGAGTAACCCAAAGATGCCTTTGCGGTTCACTTCATCTTCGTAACCAACTGGTTGAGCTTTAAACCGCCAGTACAGGTTCGTGTATTGAATGGCCGGATCCGTATAGCCGGGGTGGTTCGGCAAAAAGAGAATGCCGCCTTGGCCCACGTCAATTTCATTTAACCCTTCGGTGGTGATGTCGTAACGCGTGCTAAGCAATCCTTTAAAAAATAACGTCATTGGCGGATTAAAAAGCTTCTCGCTTACCAATTTTACATACCGCGCCAACCGGCCGGGGCATGACGATTGTTGGCTTGCTTTTCGATCCGGTTCGGCAGGTTGGGAAACTTCGGGAGCTGAGTCATTCGTTGCAGTCCCCGCAAAGAGCGCGGAAGTTGAGGTCAGAGAGAGGAGAAAGATGGTTAAAGCAAATAATCTACTGACAAGATCTGGCACAAAAACCCGTAAATCCCCCCAAGAAGCCTTCCCGCCAAGGTTGTCCAGATATCAGTAAGCTCATTTCGGCGTCAACGCTTGATTGCACTAAAATTCCGCACTCTACCGTCTACGGCCTTCGTTTCAGCACGGCTTGAAACGCACTGGCGTTGCGCCGTTGGTCACTCCGTTCAAACCGAGATAGCCACGAGCCGAGCCTCAACGGAATCCACATGAGCAGAAGCAATAGGTAGCGGCGCCGCTCCCTTAAACTTTCCCAAAATACCCACCCCACCATTTGGAAAAATGAGTGGCAGCTATTGATTTCCACCACCTGGAATTTGTGTCGTTCCGCCAAGCTCGTTAAACCAAGCCTGGTGTAGCGGGTATAGTCGTGAGGGGAGGAATGAAATGGCTGCAAAAAGGGAACCGTCAAAACCATGGTACCGCCGGGGCGAAGCAAACGGTGCAGCTCACCCATCACGGCTTCCGGATCTTCGGTGTGTTCGAGCACCGCGTTACAGAGAATGCTATCGTAGCTCATAGCGGCGCGAGGAACATTTTTGAGGTCGCAAAGGAAGAAAGACGATTGAGGTTGGACTGAGCAATCGCAATTTTCAAGTGAGCTTACTTGGGTTGGATTTAGTAACGCGCGTAAATCAACTCTCCCGCATCCCGCATTCAAAATATCGCCAGTTAAATAAGGTAAAACCGGTCCCAATTCCTTGGCGAGTGGGGTAACAAAAATGGGATCGGGTAGCGACGGCAAAAGCCGCTTCAGCTCACTGACGCGCCCCCGAAAGAAATCGGAAAATCGAAATCGCAATGAATCCATCGGCGAATTCTAGTCCTCGGACGGCATTTTGTAAGGTTCAATATCTTACCGGAGAGACTAGGGCTTTACGGCTGTTTTAGCTTCATCGGTGTTGGTCGGAACTCTTACCCGTTTTTCCATCGTGGCAAGTTTGGTGGTTACTTTTTTGAGAAGATCTTTGTCTTTTTTGGCAAAAGCCACGGCCATTTTATAGAAGTTGGCAGCTTTAACGTAGTCAGCTTTAGCCGAATATAAATCCCCTAAATGATCCAAAATCACCGGCTCGTCGGGCTGAATGACAAGTGCTTTTTCTAACTGCACTTGCGCCTCATCAATTTTACCGCGACGAAAAAGTACCCATCCCAATGAATCTTGAATAAACCCGTCATTCGGGCGGAGGGTGACGGCTTTGCGAATCATCATTTCTGCTTCGTCCAACTTCTCCCCTTGCTCGGTGTAGGTGTAGCCCAAAAAATTCAATGCGTGCGCGCTATTTTCATTCTTAGACAAAATCTTTTTCATGTTCTCGATAGCTTTAGGGCGCTCATTTAATTTTTCGTAAATTGCCCCTTGAAAGTAGAGCAACTTTTCGTCGTTAACGTGCTTCTTCAAACCGTCATTCAGAACGACCAACGCTTTTTTATACTCTTTCAGACTTTCGTAAAACGAAGCATACAGATCCCAAAACTCCACCACCTCGGGATTTACTTTTACCAGCTTACGTCCCAACTCAATGCCTTCTTTAAAGTTCCCCTTTTCGCGATAGATGAAACCCAAATGAATTGAGGCCTCCTTATAAAACGAAGACTCTTTGGTCACTTTTTTAAGCTGGTCGAGGGCTAGCCCATATTGTTTGGCCTCCTCGTAAACGGCGCCCAAATAGAACCGCACATTGTCGGCCGAAGGTTGTTCCTTCAAAATTTCTTGAAATCGCGAAATGGCGAGATCGTACTGTTTTAATTCGAAGTGAATGAGCCCAACTTTTACGCGCGCGGTGTAATCATCCGGCTCGACCTTTTCATATTCGGAGAGCTCATTCAGCGCTTTTTCATATTCGTTTTTCTGTAGATAGAGCTGGGCCAGTCGCTTTTTGTAACGGCCACTCCCCTGAATGCGGCTATACGCACGAATCGCCAGGTCGCTTTCTCCCAGCTTTTCGTGCAACAGACCCAAGGCGGTTCCGGCTTCGACAAAACTGGGGTGGAGAGTCAAACATTTATCTAGGTCCACCTTCGCACTTTCAGCATTTTCAGCTTCAAGATTAATTTTGGCGCGGTAGAAGAGCGCCATGTAGTTGTCGTTATTTTTTTCGTACGCTTTGGTCAAGACCGCCACGCCGGCTTCAGCTTGGCCGCTTTCAGCCTCGACAATGCCCAATAGCAAAGGCGCTTTAATATTGTCAGGGTCATTTTCTATAATGGCGGCGTACTGTTCTTTGGCCTCCGGGTACTTTTTTTGCGACGCGAGGATACCGCCAAAAGTTGCACGAAATTCGTTGTTCTTGGGTTCTCGGGTTACGGCTAATTTCGCGTACCCTTCGGCTTTTTCGAATTGGGAAAGGCGAAGTAATACCTCAGCCAGCTGATGGTTTAACGTCGCATTGTCGGCATCGCTTTTAATTGCCTCTTCGAGCAGAGGAAGGGCTTCTTCGTATTTTCCGTCCAGCACCCGTTCGCGGGCTTTAATGTAATTCAGATTTGCAGTCGCACCGTCTTCTGGCGCCACCTCCACCTTTTCTTCGGCAGCTTTTTTTTGCGGCGCCGTTTTGCGGTCTGCGGCCTGCACGGTAAAGGCTGCGAGCATCACGCTTAGTAAAAGACTAATCGCTAAAGAATTTAATCGGGCCATAGTTGATATCCCCACTCCTCTTGCTTATCGGCGGATATAAAAAAAGAGTTGAGGGGAAAGCGCGGCGCGTCGAGCTCAGAAAAGGCGGCGGATATAACGCAGTGGCGAATAGGAGGCCATCAAGCTTTTTGCCACGATGGGGGTGGCGACCTGGAAAACCGAAATATTGGGATCGAGACTTCGGGCCAACCCTTCCACAATCAGGCAAGAGCGAATCATTAAAACGTAGCGGTTAGGAATGTGGATCCCGTTAGAACGGGCTACCGCAAGCAAACGATTTAAAAGCACATCTAATTTCAGGTTCTTGGTGCCCGATTTCTTTATGTCGTCGAGCAAGCCCTGAACCCCTTTTTCAAAATCATCGTACTTGGTACTGCGGCTGGGCGTTCCCAACTCATACAAATGGCGCGCCAGCTTTTCGCGGTCGCGATTTAAAACATCCATCAGCACGCGCAAAAAACGGCGTTTGTCATCAGGCTCAAGTTGACCAACCATGCCCAAGTCGATGAAACCCAGACGCCCCTCTTCCTCCATAAAGAAGAGATTGCCGGCGTGAGGATCCGCGTGGAAAAAGCCGTGATCAAAAATCTGCTCAAGCACGGCAGCCAATGACTTCTCGGCGGCCTGCTTGGCAGAAACCGATCCGCGCTTCATCTCAGAGACTTTGGTACCCCGCATGGGCTCCAAGGCGATAACTTTCTCGGTCAACAGGTCGGGAAAATAGCGTGGAAACATCACGTCGGAGTTTGAAAATAGCTTCCAGTAGTTTTTTCGAAACCGATCGATGTTCTTAGCCTCTTCGCGGTAGTCAATTTCACGCAGGGTAGCCTCTTTAAAGTCATTGAAAATTTGGCGAAGCTGCAATTTCGGATAAACCAAATTTAGCGATACCGCCATCGATTCCAAAATGGTTAGGTCCACGCGAACCAAACCGGCCACTCCCGGTTTCTGCACTTTGAGGATCACGGGGGTGCCATCGGTAAGTACGGCGCAATGAGTCTGGCTTAAACTTGCCGACGCCAGAGCTTTGGAATCAATCGATTTGAAGGCCGCCTTCAATTTTTTGGAACCCAATTCCTTCTTGAGCAACTTCTGAATTCGTCGGTAAGCAATTGGGGGCACCCGATCGAACAAGATTTTGAGTTCGTCGGCGACCACTTCGCCGACCATATCAGAGCGAGTCGCCAAAATTTGGCCCAATTTGATGAAGGTGGGGCCAAGTTTGATGAAAAGACGGGCTAAATTCTTGCCGAGCACCTTATCCATTGGCTTGGCGGCCTGAGAAGGCAGCCCGGACCAAATAAGGCCCCGCTTGCCCACCTCGAGGCCCATCGAAGCTAGGCTGCCGGCCAGTCCAAAACGGCTGACCACTATGGCAATTTCGTTAAGACGCAAGGCCACATCAAGTGGACGGGTGGCAACCCGAAGCCATTTAGTCGACCAGTTTTTTGAGGCGATCAGCACCTTACCCTATCGTCAAAAATCCCTTAGAATTAAAGCATGGACCTACAAATCGCCCGCGACTTTTTTAGTCTGTTGAGCCAACAAGGTACTGACAAAATTGCGGCCGTCGCCGAATCCTCCCTAGGATTAGGCCTTTTACTCTGCTTTTTTTCAGGAATTCTCACCAGTCTTACTCCCTGCGTCTACCCGATGATTCCGGTTACGATCAGCATCTTCGGAAGATCGGCGCGCGAAGATCGCAAAGCCAGAGCCTTCAGCCCGGCCACTTTCAAACTGGCAATGTTCTACGTGGCCGGAATGTGCTTCACCTACTCACTAATGGGACTGTTTGCCGGTATGACCGGTTCGCTGTTTGGGAAACTTTTACAAAGCTCAGTGATGCTGGCCTTTCTCACCGTTTTGTTTGGGGCCCTCGGATTGGGACAACTCGGCGTCTTCAAAATTTCGCTGCCCCCCTCGCTTCAGACCAAACTCGCCAGCGCGGGTGGCACCGATAATAAGTTTGGTATTTTCATCATGGGCAGCGTTGCGGGACTCATCGTTAGCCCGTGCGTTGGACCGGTCATCGCGGGCATTCTGGCGTTTGTTTTAAAGACTTCAGATGCACTCAAAGGGCTGCTCTATTTTTTCTCTTTTTCTCTCGGCCTCGGAGTTCTCTTTCTGGTGATGGGTGCCTTCTCCGGCGTGCTCGCAAAACTACCTCGTTCCGGCCCTTGGATGAACGGCATCAACCGTTTTCTGGCTATGATGATGTTCTTGGCGGCAGGATACTACGCACTGCTCTTTGCAAAACAGACCGGTTTCATCCGCGACACTTCAACGGCAACTAGTCTCATTGCTTGGCGCACCGACATCGACGCAGCATTGGCTGAGGCGAAAGAAAAGAATCTACCGGTCATGGTGGATTTCGCCGCCGAATGGTGCGCCGCCTGCCACGAAATCGACAAACACGTTTTCCACGATTCCCGTTTTGTCGAAAAGATTAAGGGCTTCATTCCATTGCGTTTGGATGTGACGAATGAAAGCCCAGAGAATGAAGCCAAACTAAAACGTTTCGAAGTTTTCAGTCTCCCGTCGATCGTTTTCGTAAAGGCGAGCGGCGAAGTGATGAAAGAACCTAGAATCAACGGTTTCATCCCGGCTGAAGAATTCACCTTAATCATGGATCAGGTGAAATAAATTTTGCTATTTCGCGGGCGCCCTAACGCACCGTTAACTCCTCGATATTCCATGGCCTTACCCTTCCCCCCTCGCTGAATTCGCTTTTTTTTCCGATACCATATGGAATGATAGTGCGAAATTACATGGAGGACTCCACGCGCGGCTCCGTGCCGTTTTGGAGTACCGTAGCTATTTCGATTGTGCTTCACGTCGTGTTAATCACGGTGAAATCGTTTGAACGCGATCATCCACACTTTGCCTCGACGCCCGACCCAATTGAATTAACCGACGTGCCGCCAACCTATCAGAACCCACCCCCACAATCGCAGCCTCGGCAAAAAGAGAAGGCTCAACCCAAAGTGAAGAAAAAAGAGATGCAGATGGCCGAATCGGCCGAGGCACCGAATAATCAAATTGATCCCAACGCCAAATTTCTGGGCGCCCGCAATCAAAAAGCCGAGCAAGAGATGAAGGCTAAGCAGATTGACGATTTTCGAAATGGCGAAGGAAGCGGCGCAAAGGGTATTTCAAAGTCGGCGGAAGAGTTTATGCCCCCTACCGCCCAAGACGGAGCAACGAAGGACGATGCCAATCCCAACCTAGATGACATGGGCATCACCTCTTCGGAGCCGGCCGCTAAAACCGGCGTGAAACGAAATTGGAAAACCCTCTCCCTTAAAGACCTTGGGGTGGGTGGAGATGGTTCAATAGCCTCCGCAACCGACGATAAAATTGACGGCGTTGCCAACGGCGACCGCACAATTTTGAGCACGCGAGAGTTTCGCTACTTTTCGTACTATCACCGTATTAAAGAGCTACTGCGCCAGTACTGGAAGCCCATGGTGGAGAACAAACTCTATAGGATGTGGGCCCGGGGTGATGCCGTAAATAAAGATGAGCTGACCACCAGCCTTTTGGTGCTGCTCGACGAACAAGGAAAAATCCAAAAAATTTCCCGGATGACTAGCAGTGGTTTCGCCGACCTGGATCAAGCCGCGATCGATAGCTTTCAAAAAGCTGGTCCCTTCCCCAACCCACCTAAAGGCATTGTGGAAGACGATGGCTTTGTGCGCATTAAATGGGATTTTGTTCTAAAAACCGAATCCGCCCCCCGCATCAATTTTCAGTCGGCCGGCTCTCGTGGCGGTGGCCGCGATGGAGTCGATCGCTAGTCGCGCCTAAGGCTCTTCAATTTCCATTTCTAAAAACGGAATTTTTAAGGGCACCGCGGGAAGCTCATTCAAAGTTGCCACATCAAAAATCCGTAAACTAGGTTGCTGCTTTTTCGCATGTGAAACGTAGAGGCGCCCACGCGATTTGTCCCACAACAGCCTCACCAATTCGTATCCAGCGGTTTCTAGCAATGTCTTGCCAAAAACGCCGCGCTTTACGTCGAACGTGACCAGAGCTGTGTTTGGTTTCGAAATCAGGGCCACCCCGCGATCTTCGTCTAAAATTTCAAAGTCTAAAATGTCTCCCTTCAATTCATTTTCGGTCACCACGATTCGCGCACTGGCGCCCGAAGAATCCAGTTTTTCGATTGCGCCATCGAGTTCGGAGTAAACCCCCATGTTAGCCGCGCCCGCGATATAGACGGCATCTTTCAGATCGCGTTTGAAAGACGTGACCGGGTTAGAGGCTTTGAGATTGAACGTAGACATAACGTTTCGCTTTACATCCCACTTCACCACTTGTGAGAAAGTGACGGGCGTCATGCGATCCTTAAGCCGCTGCAACGCGATCCAAACTTGGCCATCAACCTCCGTCATTACCGTCATGTCCGGAATCTCTTTTTCGAAAGCAAATCGGGCCAGACTGTGCGTTTGGGTTTGGCCGGTTTCCAAATTCCAGATCAGCAGATCGCTTTCACTTCGCTGCGTGATGAGAACGGTTTTCGCATCCAGCATCAATACGTCTTGGGGGTTAGCGCTCTTCTTCAAGGCAAGTTGATGCACGATCGTATTCTTGCCTTTTTCCAATACGTAAATCGAATCCATGCCAAAACGATTCACCACAAAAGTCTTTCCGTATTTAGAAAACGATCGAATCACCGCATCCATGTGAATGGGCAGCACGGTCACAGTGTGGGTACCGTCGAGAATCGAAAAGAGATCAAGCCAGCCCTGGCCATCTGAAAGAGAGGCCAATAGCAGCCGGGGGCCCGCCGGATAGAGTGACGTGGGCAGGCTCTGCTTCGTTTCGCGAGCGCACGAGGCAAAAACTAAACACGAAAATACTAAAAAGCGTAAGACCATGAAAGGTACCCTCTTCTACCTGGAGCGGGAAATCCTCGATAGCCCGTCGAGAATTCCACGTTTGAAAAATTTCCACTTTGGGTTGGCACTTGGGTAAGGTCCGATAAGTTTAGCAACTCCACCGTAAATGTGCCCCAGCTCCGGTGCCGATGACTAACACGAATATTGTGCTGCCAAAACCCTTCACTGCTTTTTAAATTGGCTACATCCCAAAACTGGGGGCCCGAAAACTCAACCTCGTAGCCCACCGACCAGCGGTCGCTCTCGTGACTCAAAGAAGGCCGAAAGCGAACCCTCGGCCTAAAGGGCAGCTCATTACCGTAATTCACTCCAAATTCCTGATTATGGCTCACCAGTAACTCAAGGGCTGATCGCAGCGTGAGGTCAAGCGGCAGATCCGCCTCCGCCGCCACTTCGCCGTACCAGAGTTGGGCCGCCCCAAGATTTCGCGCGGTCTGAGACTGGGGGCTGGTGGTTTCATAAGCAATTAAGTCTGAAGCTTGAATGGCCGCCACCTCAAGGCTGCCTCTCCAACCTCGATAAACCGCAAAATGATTGCTAAGCGATGCCTTTAGGGCGGATTCTGATTTTAGTTCGGGGTTTGGCGATAACCCATTCGCCGATCCATACCTCTCACTCAAGTTCGGCAGCCGATAGAACTTACCGATGCTCAAGCGACTGGTAACGCCTTGGCCCCACGGTATTTCTAGGCCCAATCGGGGCGAGAACTCGGCCTTTACCACGCCAGTAGCGCCGGCACCGTCAAACCCATAGGCCTGTGACTGCACCGCGGGAAAAAAAGAAAGGGCGCCAATTTTAAATTTGGCCCCAATGCCTAGCGGTACGTCCCACCTTCTTGCGTTGAGAGTACCCAGTCTGGCGTCTTCACTGCGTAGAACCTCTAGAGTAGCCCCGGTCGTAAGGAGATTTGACGAACCCTTTACCCCTAGCGAAACGGTTTCACTTCGCGACGGCACTGGAGAAGCAAATCGGGTGTCCGTAAATTTCATCACCGTGTCGTCCCATTTCAAGGCGAGCGATGTTTTCAGCGGACTTGAAACTGGCGCCCAGAAAAGAAGTAGGGCATGGGAATGTTGGCTTAGCGTTCCCATTCGCGGGGCCGAGACTGGCCCCGGCACGCTCTTATTCAGCCAGCGGTTTAAACCGATTGCCCGGAGGCTACCGTCGGGTAAGACAAACGAAGGCGACATTGAAATATCGTAAAAGCCGTTCTCTCGACGACGTTCCCAGGTATGAAGCTCGGGGGACAAGGGCAGGCCATTGTCTTCGCGATATAAATAACCTTCATCCGATCGCGACACCGCCACTCGCGCCGCCATTTTATGGGTTGGCTCCAAACAACTCTGGGCGGCCACTCTGCCGTAGCCGAATGATCCCCCTTTCAAGTTCAGATCGTTCTCGCAACTTTCAAAGGCGCGCCAGCGCATTTGAAAGGCACTACCGAGCCCGTCGGCCGCCAACGACCACGGCACTCCATCTGGGTAAAAATCGACCCCCGAAATCGACTCCTGAGCAATCCAGGATAGCTGCGATTGATCGAACGCAGAGTCAAACAACGGAATGCCTTCTAAAAAGAAGCGCTGCTGTACCGGCGCCAATCCCCGGACAAGGAATTGCGGTTCCTGCCCTTCGGACGAGGTCACTAAACTGCGGGCAACCCCCGCCCGCCGCTCGAGCGCCCGCCCAAGCGAAATTTCTTTGGGCTTGGGCTGAAAAGCCGCCGAAAACTCGGCGGCCACGGGAGGTCGCGATGGGGCAGCGGCTTTCACCTCGACCGTTGAAAGTGAATCAGCGGCAACGCTTTCGGCAGACCATAAACTGAACCAGAGCATGAAAAGAACGGGACTGGTTCCCATTATCCTAATTTTGTTCCATTTTCTCACGCGCGGCGTCTGAACTACCTGAAACCCCTGTCCATAATCAATGGCGTATAAATCATTTATAATAACAATCGGTTAATAAGACTCTCCGGACGCACCCTAGCGCCTATGCCATAATTGAGGTAAACAGAGGCCCGTCGCAGGAGATTTTTATGGCAGAAAATTCAGTTAGCATCAGTCTCGAGTTCACACCAAATCCGAACACCCTAAAGTTCGTGGTGAACCGTCAATTTATGGATCGGGGAGCGGCAAACTTCACCGCCGCCAATCAGACCGAAAAGTCGCCGCTGGCTAAAAAACTCTTTTCTATTTCTGGCGTTTCGGCCGTCATGATCGGTACCACCTTCGTCACCATCACCAAGTCTGCCGAAGGCGACTGGGACGTGCTCGCCGAACAGGTGCCCGACACCATTCAATCACACCTTCAATCTGGGGCCCCGGCCCTATCGACCGAATGGCAGGCACCCACCTCAACCGGCGATGAGACTGAGATCGAAAAGAAGATCAAAGAAATTTTAGATAACGAAATTCGGCCGGCGGTAGCAATGGATGGAGGCGACATCGTCTTCGCCCGTTACGACGAAGGCGTGGTCTACCTCCAGCTCCAAGGGGCTTGCAGCTCGTGCCCCAGCTCGATCGCCACTTTGAAAATGGGCGTTGAAGCGCGCCTAAAAGAGGTCATTCCTGAAGTGAAAGAAGTGGTTCAGGTATAAGCTAAGCTTATTCGCGCCGCGTCTAACCCTGCCCCTCCATTCCACTGCTGTTTACTGGCGGTTCTTTTGGTAAAATCCAAAGTGAGCTTTTACTCCCTTTTGGACCACCCGGTTTGGAGCACCTATGACACAGCATCGTCGACTACCTAATTGGCTTCACTTAATCGTCGCTCTTCTTTTAGCGCTTCCGGTCACCAGCGTGCACGCGGAGGAAGATGATGGCGCCGTTGAAAGCCGTCCAGCGACCGCGGCCGAACCGGCGGCCGCCGAAACGGTAAAAACGAAAAAAGAAAAAGACAAACAGAAGCGTAAATACATGATTTACGATCCAGACCGCGTTGACGCCGGTATCTTTTACGTTGGTTTCGCCGTAGGCGGAAATTTCTACATCGAACCCCAGATCGATACGACGACCAAAGCGCCCAACGGCCAGTACTTCAAAGATTTCGGATATCAAGCGGGTGTGTTTTTTGACTACGATTATTCGGCGCTTGAAGAAAATATCCCATTGGCCCTACGCGGGATGGTTGGCTACAAATACATACTGAACTCGGTTCACGTCTTTGCCTTCGATGCCATGGTCCGCCGCATGTTTCGGTTTTCAGAAAAATCGACTTTTGGATTAGGCTTTGGCGGCAGCGCCGCGCTTTGGTTTCGTCCCGGAAGCATAAAGCCGCCGGTGGCCGCCGAAGAAATTATTTTTCTTCCTTCCTTAGTGCTGGGCGCTGGCTTTGAATTTAATCCGGTGATGGTTGATTTTAAGATGTTGATCAATCGTATCGGGCAGAACGCCACGATTTTAGGCTTTGAGCTTTACGCCGGAGTGCGGTTTTAAAGCCTGATTTCTCCCGATTTGTTAAGCTAAAGAGCCCCCTTAATATCTGGCTTTGTGTTATTAACACGCCATGCCAAAGTGGACCCTGCTAGTTCGCATCACCGCCTGCCTGCTTTTGGTGGTGGTGCCCATTACCAGTATGGACCAATGGCTTTACGACCGCTTTTTCAGGGTACGTGGCCCGTTACGTGAAAAGGCCCCCTTTCTTTTGGTTCGAATCCACGAAGCCAAGCTCTACCCCCACCACTTTGACGTGATGACCAGACCAGATGAGAGCGAAGCCTCGCTTCAGGCGCGGCGCCTCTTCGCCTGGCAAAAAAACGTCTACCCGCTGCTCATTCAAAAACTGCGGTCGATGGGTCCCAAGAAAATAGTGTTCACCACCTATTTTGATTGGGTGGACCCGTCCGCAAAACTGCTGCCTAACGACTTGATGCTCTCTTCGGTTTTGGACTTAGAAAACCGGCTGATTCCACCCTCTGCCCGCTTGAGCCAAGGCGACAATTTTGGCTACAACAACATCTTTGCGGATCCGGACAATGTCGTGCGATCGCATCATCTGCTCTACTCTTCAGTACCTTCTCTGGCGCTCAAACTGTTTTACGACTTAAAAAAAACCTTTCGCACTGACGACCTTAATTTGCCAATGCGAATCGACTACCGCGGACGGCGTGGAACCTATCCCAGTGTCGACGCATCAGAAGTGCTCGATAGCATGGTCGATGAATCTTTAGTGCGCGGTAAGATCGTACTCATCGGTCGCGAAGAGAGCCCTGCAGAATTTCTGATGACTCCATTCGGACCAATGGCCCACGAAGAGGTCATTGCCAATACGATCGATACTTTTTTAAGCGGACGACAAATCACCACCGTTCCCACCTACGTAACGACGATGATTGCGCTTGGCGCCGTTTGCTTTTCAATCGGCATTATCCTGCTGTTTCCCCTTACCCTCGCCTGGTTTTTTTTGGTGCTGCTCTCGATCGTGCTGAGTTTGACTTGTCTCTTTCTCTTTTCTCAGTTCAAAATCTGGTTGAGTATTGCAAGCCCCATATTCTGCGTCTTCGGCACTCATCTGATTATGGTGGGCTATAAGCTTCGCCGTCAGGAGGAAGAGCAATGGCAGATTGAGCAAGAATCAAAAAGCTTGCGCGAAATGGATCGCTTTAAGAATAACTTTATTGCCCTCTTCAGCCATGACCTAAAGACGCCACTGGCTAAAATCAAGGCGGTGGTCGACCGTTCGCTAAATGACTACAACGACACCCCCGGTCATATTCGGGATAGTTTTAAAACCATTGATCGCGCCAACGAAGAGCTCTCGCGTCTCATTTCCGACATTTTAAAAGTCACCAAAATGGAAACGATGGCGATCGAAGTAAAAAAAGGGGTCATCGATTTAAATCGTATTTCTCAAAAAGCGATTGAGCGGCTCCATTTTCAAGCCAACGAAAAGAAGATCGAAGTCGTCGCCGATCTCGAGCCACTTTTCTCAATGGAAGGCGATGAAGGGCTGATCGAGGAAGTGGTGACCAACCTCGTGGAGAACGCCATCAAGTACAGTCCGGCAAATACCCGTGTAGTGGTCCGAACCGAAGAGAGCGAGGGCAAGGTCCACGTCTCAGTGCAAGACCAAGGAATGGGAATCGCGGCCGAGGAATTGCCGCGCGTGACGACCAAATTCTTCCGCGGGCGAAAAGCCGCGGAAGGCACCAAGGGGACGGGACTCGGTCTGTATCTCGCCAAATATTTTGTTGAACTGCATCTAGGCGGAATCGAGATTCAAAGCGAACCCGGCAAAGGCACGCGGGTTAGTTTCTGGCTCCCCCTTCCCGACTAGACGCGGCACATTCAGTGAATGCCGTTAAATGTCACTAACCTACCGGACCCATTGGCACTTTCCAACGAGCTATGACGCTTTGCTCTTGATCCAAAAAATCCCATCTGGTACCAATATGGCACTAAATCAGATGGGGTACGTATGTATAAGATCCTAGTGGTGGATGACGAGAGCGACCTTCGAACCCAAATTGCGGGCATGTTGAGAGCCCGGGGTTACGATGTGGATGAAGCCGGCAACGGTGTCGAAGCGCTCGAAAAGCTCAGTGCCCACAACTACCCCCTAGTTCTGTGCGACGTAAAAATGCCGGAGATGGACGGCATAGAATTTCTTCGCCACGTGCGCGAACAGCAATTTTCCACCGCGGTGGCCCTTATTACCGCCCACGGTAATATCCGTGACGCCATTGAAGCCATTCGCGAGGGCGCCTTCGACTACGTAGAAAAACCAATTTCAGAAACCCAATTACTGGCGCTAGTAGAAAAAGCGGAGCGCGCTTTCGAAATGATTCACCGCATTTTGTATTCGGCACCATTGATGCCCGGCGAAGGGCGCGAGTGCATTGGGCAGAGCCAAAGCATGAAGCGGGTATTCTCGTTGGTAGAGCGGCTCACCCGGGTGAACACGTCGGTGCTAATTCGCGGCGAAAATGGAACCGGCAAAGAGCTAGTGGCGCGAGCTATCCATTTCAATAGCCCGCGTAAAAATGGCCCTTTCGTAGCGGTAAACTGCGCGGCCATTCCCGAAACTCTAATTGAAAGCGAACTCTTCGGTCACGAAAAAGGGGCCTTTACCGGCGCCGACCAGCGAAAGATTGGAAAATTTCAATACGCCGCAGGCGGAACCTTATTCTTAGATGAAATCGGCGATACCAGCTCCGCCACTCAGGTGAAGTTGCTACGCGTACTGCAAGAACACACGTTTACTCCGGTGGGCAGTAACCGGGAGGTGAAAGCCGACGTCCGCATTGTCGCCGCGACCAACCAAGATTTGGAAAAAGGCATTAAAGAAGGCCGCTTCCGCGAAGACCTTTTTTACCGTTTAAGCGTGATGCCACTATTCTTACCGCCTCTGCGCGAACGCAAGGGCGACATTCCGTCCCTAGTTCACCATTTTATCGAAAAATATAACAAAGAGCACAACGCACGCGTTCAAGGCATTGCCGCTGAAGCGTTGTCCACCCTTGAGGGTTTTCATTGGCCAGGCAACATCCGTGAGCTAGAAAATGCCATCGAGCATGCGTTCGTGGTGGAAAACAGCGATAAGATCAGCTTCTTCAGTCTCCCAGAATATATCCGGCAAAACTCCCGCAAACTCGTTCACCCGCGCACCACTCAAGGGGCCCCAATCTCATTTTTGGGTATGGATTGGGAAAAGGGAAAAGAGACGTTTGAACGCGAATTCATTGTTCACGCGCTGCGCAGTAACAAAGGCCGCATCAACCTTACGGCCGAGCTGGCCAACATCCCCAAAAATACGTTGCTTAGGAAGATCAAAAAATACAGTATCAATCCTCGAGAATATGGGGGAAGCGAGAGTGAAATCTCTACGCAATAAGGTCAATGACTGACGACAATTCTAAGCAGATTACGTACACATCCTATTTAAAAGTTCGCGAACTTATTTCGCTACAAGAACTCCAAAGCGACCCACCCGCGCAAGACGAAATGCTTTTTATCGTGGTTCACCAAGCTTATGAGCTGTGGTTCAAGCAAATCCTACACGACATGGGCTATCTACTTTCTGCAATGGAAAAGGATAATCTAGTTACGGCCATAAGGCTGATGGATAGGGTTTGTGAAATTTTCAAATTGGTCATTCATCAGATTGAAATTTTGGAAACGATGACGCCCGTTTCATTTAATCAGTTTCGATCACGATTGAATCCAGCAAGCGGCTTCCAGAGTTTTCAGTTTCGCCAGCTTGAACTCATGAGCGGCATGGACCCCAAGGAGTACCAAGCACTCTTCGCCCTTTCTCCCGAATGGAAATATCTTTTAGAAGAAAAATCAGGCGCAATGACTTTGCGAGAAGGTTTTTTTCGGCTTCTTGAGCGAAAAGGGATTTTGCCCGATCGCGAATCAGCCACCATCGCCAAAGCCTTAGTAGAGATTTATTCAGAAAAACCAAACTTTTTCCAGCTTCAAGATTTTTGTGAACGGTTGATTCGTTACGACGAGCAGTTTTGGCTGTGGCGTTTCCGCCACGTACAAATGGTGGAGCGGATGATCGGAAAAAAGCCGGGCACCGGCGGATCGCTTGGGGTGAGCTATCTCACTTCGACTCTAAAAAAACGCTTCTTCAATGAACTGTGGGAATTGCGGACCAATTTGGGTGCGGGTATCGAATACGGCGTGCCCTCCAAATAGTCAGACGGCGGCGATTACGAAACAACCGCTACCTGATAGCGATCGTGAATTAAATCAAAATAGAATGGCGCCACTAAGTCAGATCCAATTAAAGCCGCGTACACCGTACGGGGCACTCCTAGGTATCGCACCATTCGTCCGGTGTTAAACCGAATTTCGAGCGTTCTCGTCGTCACATCGTAGCCGACGTGAGATAGAGCGTGGGATACTACGCGTTGCCAAATCATGGTTGTCTCCTTGTGTTCAAGCATTTATCTGAGACTACCCAAGCCAATAAATTTAAGGGAGGTGAGTTTTCTTGCCTTTAACGACTGTTAGCGAATCTCTCGCAACGCTACGCGAACCGGGCTTGCGTCGGCGTCTTCAAGCTTTAGGGGGACGGCAGAAATTTCGTAAAAACCGTCGCTAACTTGGTCCAAAACCAATCCTTCCAAAATTCCCATTCCCCACTTCTCAGTAGCCTTATGGGCATCCAGAGTCTTCGAGGCAAAAGAATCAACCGAAGGCGTATCAATGCCAACTAGGCAGACTCCCTGTTCCCCGAGCCAATCAATCGTTTCGACACTGATTGCCACAAAGTCGGTGTTAAACATTTGCGGATTGGGAAAACTCCGCGTGCGAAACAAAATGCGTTTTGCTCGCATCGCCACCAATGTGAAGTGCTCGGGTAAAATGGTCCCCCCCGCTTCCACGATTACGGAAATAACCTGGCACTCCCCCAAATAGAGTTCTAAAGGGGCGAGATCGATTCCCCGGCGTTTACCCAAAAAGTGATTGGGCCCATCGGTATGGGTGCCCACGTGAAGCGTGGTGCGCACGCTGGACAACGTAAGATGGCTTCCCAGATTTGTGTCTAAACTCACGTCGCGCAAAAATGGCACGTCGCCCGGCCATACCGCGATCTTCTCGTTCAGCGAAGGACTCAAGTCGTAAATTTTCGGTCCAGGTTTCGAAAAAGGCTCAAAATGGTAGCGAACCGTCTGTCCTTTCGGAATCTCACTCGAAGAATTTAATCCCAGCGCGGTCAAAATGGGTGCAAGGGCTAAAGCCGCGAGTTCGGGTAGGTAGCCCGCCGAAATTTTTACGCTTATGCCAACGGTACCGACCACTTTTTGGGCTGCGATGGCGGCAAGTCCCGTGAGACCATCCGCCCCCTCTTTAGCGATCAAAACGCCAGGATTGCTTTGCATCAACCGAGTGTCGACGCGTCTAGGCCCACCAATCCAGTCTGGATGCGAGTGCATCGCTGTTGCCACCCGGTGTTCCGGGGTGCCCGGTGCACTGGCCAAAAGACTTTCAAAAAGCACGGCCAGCTCTGATGACAGAAATACTGGTGACGGCAAGCCGCAGCCGTCGACTACGCATCGGCGCGTACGGTTTCCTAAAACCTTAGCCAGGTAACCTAAGAGCGCTGCATGGTAAGGATGATCTTCGGAGCGATAGCTATCGAGCGGCCAACCATTCTTTTCACACGCCTCAAGAATGGCTCCATGTTTACATAGACAGGTGTGAAACCATTTACTTGGCCCCTGCCCCGCCGCCTTCAAGGCAACGCGATGCTTTTCATCCATCGGAAACATTTCGGGCACCTGGTTTTTTTCAAACCACCGGTGTCGATCCATTTGAAACCAAGTGTGCAGTGTTTCGTACTGTTCCTTGGTGGCCGAGTACGAACCCAGGGCGGTCACCTGCCATGGTTGAAGAGCCCCATCTGCCATTCCCGTGGCCAAGAATTGAAATGGCTTTAACAAAGAACGCGCTGGATATTCGCCCAAGCAATCGCCAGTTTGAAAAACTACTTTTTGTTTATGGGTGACAACGATTTCTCCGTGAACCGTAATCTCAGGAATGCCATTTCGGTAAAGACTAAAAAGGGGGGAAGTGCCGATCATTACATTTTCTCCGCAACTTCTTTCCAAAAATATTTCATTTGGGATTGAATTTCATTGGCATCCATCTGATTAAATTCAAACCACAACATCAACCGATCCTCAGGCTTGAAACCGCGCGGATTCTCGGAACTCAACTGGTCGCGAATTTCTGCCGCATCGCCAACCAAAGCCCGATCCAATAGAACCGTCTTGTCAGGCACCTGAGCGGTCCCTTTCATCGCTTCAATGTAGGCATCCAAAACAAAATTGGCCAACTCACGGGCCTTCTTCCGATCGGGATCGATAAACACCATTACCGTTCGTGGCAATCGAGACCGCCGCCACGCCGACGATGCTGCCGCTAGCTGGGCATGTAGAATTTCGATCTGTTCAGGAGAAGTAAAAGAGAGGTTGAAAAGATCAACGTCAAAAAACTTTCGCGCTAGTTGCAAAGCCTCTGGATCCGCCGATCCAAGTACCACGTGAAATTGGGTGGTCTTTTCTACCGTCGGCACAAGCGTCAGACTTTCAAATTCCCAACGTGGCTTGGTGTAGTGAGGAAAAGCGGCCGCCACCGGATGGTTGGTCTTCAAGACTTTGCGCGCCTCCTCGTCCGAAATAAAAAAACGAGTGATTTGCTTTGAGTTCAACGTTTCACCATTGACGAGTCGTAAAAAGATCTCGAGCGCCTCTAAGAACACATAACGCTTTAACGCCGGCCAAAGCAGCTCTTCGGTGCCATCACGCGGAACAATACCGAAAGCGGTGTTCTGATACGGAAAACGCCCGGCCGCCACGCCAATACGAAGCTCCCGCGGATGAGCCCACAAGTAGGCGTTACAAAAACGCAAAAAGTTCACCCGGTCAGCGCTGGCGATTGGCCCGCCGCTTCCCCCGACGATATTATGAATTGCGGTGCCCAAATTGATTCGTTTAGTACGCTGTTCAATGGCGTGAAAAAGCTGGAAGGAATCACAGTTGATGCCCACCTCACCAAAAAACTCAGGAATAGTGGCGACCGAGGTTGTTTTTTGGGTTTCTGATGAAAAGTGGCTTTCGGCGCACCACACCGTGTCCATGCCAAGCGCCTCGGCCAATTGAACCTGTTCCAAAAAAGCGTGCACGCTTTGCGAATAGCCGATTCGCTTTCCGCCAATCAACGGATCGCTAATTGAATGGAACAGATCAAAAATCACGATGGATCACTCCCACTCAATGGTGGCCGGAGGTTTTGAAGAGACATCGTAAACCACACGATTGATGCCGGGCACTTCGTTGATGATGCGATTACTAATTTTTCCAATCGCCGCTTTTTCAAAGTGAAACCAATCGGCAGTCATACCGTCGCGACTCGTCACGGCCCGCAAAGCAAGCACCGCTTCATAGGTGCGTGAATCGCCCATCACGCCTACGGACTGAATAGGCAATAAAACCGAAAATGCCTGCCAAATCTTACCGTAGAGCCCTTGCTTATGAAGCTCTTCTAAGAAAATAGCATCGGCTTCTCGCAACAGCTCCAGCTGCTCGGGCTTGATATCGCCCAACACACGAACCGCGAGGCCTGGCCCCGGAAAGGGATGACGATCAACTAGTTCAGCGGGAATTCCCAGTTCGCGGCCTAAATCCCGCACTTCATCTTTAAATAGCTCACGAAAAGGCTCGATCAGGCCGAGCTTCATTTTCTTAGGCAGCCCACCGACATTGTGGTGCGTCTTAATGGTGTGACTTGGCCCTTTCACCGAAACACTCTCGATGACGTCGGGGTAAAGCGTGCCCTGGGCCAAAAACTTGGCCTGCTTGTGTCGCTTCACCTCTTTATCGAACACATCAATAAAAGTCTTACCGATTATTTTTCGTTTCTTCTCTGGATCTGAAATGCCTTTGAGATTTTTCAGAAAGAGCTTTGAGGCATCCACTACTTTGAGATTCACGCCCAGTTTTTTCATCGCCGCGTGTACCGACTTCGCCTCCCCTTTTCGCAAAAGCCCATTGTCGACGAGAATGGGGTGAAAGCGCTTGCCCAATACCTTCCCCAAAAAGACGGCTAATACGGTGGAATCCACTCCGCCACTCACGGCGCCGATCACCTCGTGACTTCCTACCTGTAGCAATATCTCTTTGGACTTGATGTCGAAAAAGTTTCCCATCTTCCAGCCGCCGGAAAGGCCGGCAATCTCAAACAGGAAATTGCCGAGGATTTTATTTCCGTCGCGCGTATGCGCCACTTCCGGATGAAACTGAACTGCGTAAAAATTTCCTTTTTCAAAGCCGGCCACTGGACACGATTCGCTCTTGGCTGACACCGTACCGAGCTCAGGGATTTGTTCGACGCTGTCGCCGTGACTCATCCACACCGGAAGCTTTTGGCCGATTGCGAAGCCTTTAAACAGTCCGGTATTTTTCAGCACGGTTAGGTCGGCGGCGCCGTACTCCCGAGTTTTGCCGCTATTCAACCTGCCCTGGTCCATATGCGACAATAGCTGCATGCCATAGCAAATGCCCAGAACCGGAAGCTCTCCTTCGAGAACCTCTTTCATGAGTTTCGGCGCTTTTTTTGCGGAGACGCTGGACGGCCCGCCCGAAAGGATTAACGCTTTGGGGTTTTTAGCCAGCAGCTTAGCCAGCGGAATTGAGTACGGTTCCACTTCGCAATAAACCCCTAACTCACGAACCGAACGAGCAATGAGCTGAGTGAACTGAGAACCAAAATCTAAGATGACTACTGGGCAATCCACAAACTTCCTTACATATTGGGACGATAGTTAGGAGCTTCTTTGGTCACAAACACGTCGTGAACGTGAGACTCTTTAAGCCCCTGGGGCGAAATTTTTACAAATTCGGCCCGATCGCGAAGCTCTTTCAAAGTACGGCAGCCTAGGTATCCTAAACCCGATCGAATCCCGCCCACCAGCTGATACAAAACTCGAGATAGTTCACCGCTGTAGGGGACCATGCCTTCAATGCCTTCGGGAACCAGTCCATCCGGATCCACGCCTTGCTGGCCGTAACGATCGCGGCTGCCTTCGCGCATGGCTTCAATCGACCCCATTCCCCGGTACGACTTATACGTGCGGCCCTGGTAAAAGACCATTTCTCCGGGCGCTTCATCGGTGCCGGCAAAGAGGCTTCCCACCATCACGCTGTCGGCTCCCGCGGCCAATGCTTTCACCGCGTCGCCAGAGTATTTCACTCCGCCGTCGGCGATGAGGGTACGTCCATATTTTTTTGCGATGGGGGCGACATTACGTATCGCCGTAAACTGAGGAAGCCCCACGCCAGCCACAATCCGGGTGGTGCAGATCGAACCACAACCCATTCCCACTTTAACGGCGTCAACCCCAGCCTCAAAAAGGTGGATGGCCCCTTCGGCGGTGGCAATGTTTCCGGCGACGACGGTTAAGTGCGGAAACTTAAGCTTCGTCCACTTCACCATTTCGATAACATTTTTGGAATCTCCATGGGCCGTGTCGATGACCACAAAATCCACTTGCGCCGCTTCCAGTGCTTCAATTCTCAATTGGCTGTCGCGACCCGTGCCAACGGCGGCTCCCACTCTTAATCGACCCTTGGAGTCGCGATTAGAGAGAGGATTCGAAATCGTTTTCTGAATGTCCTTAATCGTGATTAGCCCCTTTAGGCGTTTGGCGGCGTCGATCACCGGCAGCTTCTCGATGCGGTGCTTATGCATCAGGCGCATGGCCTCTTCGCGTCCGATGTTCTCTTTAGCGAACACCAGTTTATCTGCGGGCGTCATCACTTCTGAAATCGGTTTTTTCAAATTTTCTTCGAACCGCAGATCACGGTTAGTCAGAATGCCGATGAGCTTTCCCTCTTGGGTGACGGGAACCCCCGAAATGCTGTTTTGTTTCATTACCGCCAAAGCTTCGCTTACGCTCTGATCAGGCCCCATCGTAATCGGCTCTAAAATGATTCCGGTCTCAAACTTTTTTACTTTTTCCACTTCAAGCGCCTGCTTCTCCGGCGGCAGATTGCGGTGGATGACTCCCAGGCCGCCCGCACGGGCCATAGTGATGGCCGTCCGGCTTTCGGTAACTTTGTCCATGGCGGCAGAAACAATGGGAACTTTGAGGCCGATCTCTTTAGTAAATTGAGTGGATAGTTCAACTTCCGGAGGGGTCACTTCGGAGTACCGAGGAACCAGCAGAACGTCATCGAAAGTAAGGGCTTCGGGTAAAGGAGAGAAATTTGTCGTTTCCATGTTGTTCTTTACCATTTTCGGCTTTGCTTTGACAACTGCCCGACGCAATCCTGACAAAACATAACGCTTTTTCCCTTCTTTTCCGCATTCTTCCACGGCACGGTTTTTTTCCGATATAATCATCTGAAAATATGAACCCTCCTCGAGTTGCTCCTTCGATCCCTCCTGACTTAACCGTTATCTTGCCTTGCTATAACGAAGCCGAAGGGGTTGAGCAGGTCTTAAAGGACTGGGTCAAATGCCTTGAACACCGCATCGGCAACTTCGAGATTCTGGCTATCAACGATGGCTCTAACGACGGCACCGGCCGGGTATTAGACAATGTGCGTAAAAAACTAAGTAGCCTGCGCGTCATCCACCAATTGAATTTGGGAACGTCGGCGGCAGTAAAACGCGGCATCGAAGAATCACGGGGGAACTACCTTTTGGTAGTCGACGGCGAAGGCCGTTACGAGCCGGGTGACTTTTTTAGAATGTGGGATCTCCGTTTGGGCCGACTACTGGTCCTGGGTACCCGCACGCACCGCCTCGAACGCTTTACCCACCGGGCTTTAACAAAACTTCAGGGACTTCTCATCGGCTGGTTTTTTGGGGTAAAACTCAAGGACATCACCACCCCGTTTCGGCTTGTGAAACGCAATGAAGCCGTCGCGGCGTTGACGTCAGTGCCGGTAGCGCACATCCCCATCGATCTGGCCGTACCACTGCACGTTGGCTTGAATCGGATGAGCGACATTTTAGAGATTCCGGTTCCTCATCACCCTCGCCAAAACCTCGCCCGCCAGCGCGGAATTCTAAGCCTGCTGTGGCGGGGATTTAAAACATTTCGCGGTCTGTTCTTTTTTTGGCTCGAACGGCCCCGCTTCCCTCTCATTCCTTTCCTTATCTCCCGACGCTCTGCGTAGTTAATCATTTACATAAAGTACCGATACGTGAGGTACGGGGGTACACGCATGTCGACCGCTACCAAGAAGGCAGCAAAACCAAAAAAACGTTACTGCATGCACGACGAGTGCAAACAGGAAGCGGTTTCTCACGGCTATTGCCGCCTTCACTACATCGCCAACCACCGCACCATTCGCTTCAGCGAACACATCAAAGCCGAACGCCGGCTTAATGCGTACGTGGACCGGCTTTCTAAGCGCTACCCCGGAGAAGTGCTCGATAAGATCAAAGAAGGCATCGAAAGCGAAGATAAATTCAAAGAGTCTGTTCAAGAGCTCGACTTAGACTCCGATCCGGAGCCAACCGAAACCGAACGCGAGTTTTTAGAACGTTTCGACCGCAAAAAAGACTAAGCGCCCGCCCGACGTCCACTCTTCCTTGACCAGCTAAGGAGAGCAAAAAAATGGGGGCCTACTCCTTTTTCTGCTCCCCCAAAATAGGAAGCGCAAACTTGAGTAAACCCCCAACCCATTTACGTTTCTAGGGAACAGCGCGCCAAAGGGGAACCTCATTCATAAAATAACGTTCAAATTTGTTATTAAATGTTAACGAGCGACTGCCTCTAAGTGACTAAATTCGTGCATAAAAACGCCTAACGCGACATTCTGTAAAAAAATGCGCGGCGAGCAAAAGTATTCAACTTAGAAAATGACCGCCACCGCAAAATAAGCTAATTTCTCCTTGCCTCACCGATCAACCCAGCGATATAACGCCTCTTTTCAGACTAGCGTTAGCAGTAGGTAGGATAATTATGCGTCTCGGAATTTTCGGAAAGAAAGTGGGCATGACCCAAGTGTTCGACGAAAACGGTATGGTACATGCCGTAACGGTCGTCGATACATCGGGCTGCCACATCACCCAAGTAAAAACAGCGGATAAAGAAGGCTATGCCGCCATTCAGGTGGGCATCAATGAGCGTAAGCCGCAAAACATGAGTAAAGCCATGTCGGGCCATTTGAAAAAGGCTGGCGTTGCTCCGCTCATGCAGTTTGGTGAAATTCGTTTTGACGACAATCAGGACATGACTCAGTTTAAAGCCGGTCAGCGTCTGATGGCTTCAATGTTCGCTACGGGCGACATTATCGACGTTATTGGCGTCACCAAAGGACGCGGATTCACCGGTGTGATGAAACGTTTAAACTTCCACGGTAAGCATGCCACCCACGGTACTTCGAAGTACTTCCGTCATGGCGGTTCCAACGGATCCAACACTTTCCCCGGCCGCGTTCTCAAGAACAAAGGTATGCCGGGTCATTACGGTAACGAAAACGTCACCGTACCAAACCTCAAAATTATCGACGTTAAAGGCGATGAGAATCTTATCCTGGTAAAGGGTGCGATTCCTGGACCGAACGGCCGCGTGGTTTGCCTTCGTACTACGAAGCGCACGGCGAAGCGTCCTGAAGGCCGTACGCTTTTCGCGTAAGCTTTAGTCCCTTCGCCTGAAAAGTGCAGATTTCATAAGCCGGTCGGCTGCAAAGTCGACCGGCTTTTTTATTGCCGGTAACTTTTCCCAACTCACATTGGGAAGGGATTCGCGCAGCAAAGCTATAAACTCAGGCTCTTCCCACCCTTTCAAATTGCAGGAAAAGAAAAAATGCCCTTGCGGGGCCACTAGCGCACTGGCTGCCGTCACCAGATTTTGCACTTCTTCTTCCAGCCTAAAAACTTTTTTTACATTGCGGGAGAAACTCGGTGGATCCAACACTACAATGTCGTAGCGCTCTTCCCGCTTTTGCTGCCGACGTAAAAAATCACGGCAGTCATCGGCGAAAAAACGATGTTCGGTGAGGGGGATAGCGTTGATCTCAAAGTTTCTTTTTCCCATCGTCAGATACTTTCCCGAGAGATCTACGTTGGTGGTGCTTTTGGCGCCGTAAAATGCCGCCGCAACCGAAAAAGTGCAGGAGTAAGCAAATAAATTCAAAAGTGATTTACCATTAGCTTGCGAGGCAATCCACCGGCGGTTTTCGCGCTGATCCATAAACAAGCCGGTCATGTAGCCTGAAAACGGGCGAACCTCAAAACGCACTCCGTTTTCGCTCACTTCAAACGCCTCGGCAGACACGGCACCGAGCAACGGTTTGTCGTCATATAATTTTTCGTCCGGGGGCTTACCGGAACGATCTTTTTCAAATTTTTTGCAGTAAAGACTTTTCGCCCCGGTCAAGGCCATCAGCCATTCACCAGCCGCTTTCACATCGGCATCAGAAAAGCCAAAGTCGTCGGGCCAGATCTGGAATAGTAATACCGGGCCGTACTGCTCTACGATGATACCCGGCGCCGTTTCGTCGGCTCCGCTCAACAGGCGGTAGGCGTTGCTCTTGCTAAAAAAAAATTCTTCACGAAGCGAAGCCCGCTTCTTCCAGGCCACTTCAAGGTGTTGGATTAAGAAATTCATTCGAGATCCGTCAGCGTCACCAAATCAAGTTCGTCGGGTAGTTCCAACACCAGACGAGTTTTTTGGGTGGGGTGGTCAAATTCTAGTCTGCGCGAGACCAGGAGAATTTCTCCTCTATTCATCGGCTTCGCCCCAAACCTCACATCTCCAACGATCGGATGGCCGAATTCGGCCATCTGCTCACGAATCTGGTGTTTACGGCCGGTGCCCAGCGCAATTTCTATAAGGGCATGAGCCGCCTTCTTTTTGTGTACGCTAAAGGTGAGACTCATCGATTTTTCGCCGCCCAGCGCTTCGCGTTCTAGCTTTTGCTGAATCACCGATGGTACCCCCTGAACCCAAGCCCGGTAGGTCTTTTCTACGGACCGGGTGCGAAACTGTTCGCTCAGCCGACTGGCGCCTTTCGACGTTTTAGCCAACAGCAATACTCCCGACACAGGTTGGTCGAGGCGGTGAACCAGCCCCACAAAGACATTTCCCGGCTTATTGTATTTCTCTTTCAAGTGGGCCTTAGTGATATCGAGAATAGTGGGTATGCCATCACGCCCTTGCTGACAGGGAATGCCAATGGGCTTAAACACGCCAATAACGTGATTGTCTTCATATAGCACCCTAAAGGCCGACTCACCGTGGCCCGGATAAGCTGTTACTTGACGATGGCCCATGAAATTAGCTAACTCCCTTCTTCTCAACTTTTTGGAGACCAATGCGCCGACCTCGAAAGACTCCTGGCAACAATCCCTCCCCCGCTGACCAAGCAGGTAAAGGCTCTCGTCGCGACCGCACCGTCCAACTTGGACGCAAACCCGGAAAGGGGCCGCGACCCAAAAACGGTAAGGGGAATGGCCCCCGATATCCTTCTAAACGTCACCATCCCCACAAGGGCGGGCAGCCTCCTTTTATGCCAGGCCAGGCGACGCATTCGGAAACCCGACCAAGCCTAGAAGGTTTGGAGTATTTACTCAAACGCAGCGGAATTAGCTTGGAAAAAAAGGCGCTGACTCAACTTTGGGCGTTCCACAACCTGCTGCGCGAACGCAATCATGACCGTGATCTCACTCGGCTAATTGGATTTGAAACGATTGTCACCAAGCACTACATCGACTGCCTTCTGGTCGGTCAGATGCACAAGCTCATCTCCCCAATTCTCGACATTGGGACGGGAGCCGGCTTCCCCGGCATCCCGCTCATGATCCAAAACCCCAGACTCCAGATCACCCTGGCCGAACCTAGACCTCGGCGGGTCGAGTTCTTAAATGAATCCATTCGCAAAGTGGGGCTATCGGGTGCCACTATTTTCGACCACAAAGTGGTGAGCCGGAGTTTTTCGAGCCCAGTGCAAACGGTAATCACGCGTGCCTTAGAGACCATGGATAAAACGGTGATGCGTACCAGCGCCTGTTTGGTGAAAGGTGGCGAACTCATTCTAATGAAAGGCCCTTCGGTTGACGAAGAGCTTCAGGAGACGCTAAAGCGTTTTAAAAATATTTTCCGTCTCAAAGCCGATCGCAGCTACTCGTTGCCGTTCACCTCGCACGAACGCCGCCTAATCGTGCTCGAAAAAATCGCCGATCCGCTGCTACCCGCGGCAGACGACAAAGATTCTGATCCCGAGGAGTCAACCTTTTCTGACGATATTGGCGAATAGCAACTTTGCTAATTAGACGCTAAAACGCTTTGAAAAAGCGAGTGGGCGACCTTCTCGCGCAGACCGGTCCTCAATGCGCAACAGCTCATTATATTTAGCGGTGCGCTCGCCCCGACTGAGTGAGCCCGTTTTTATTTGGCCGCAACCGCTGCCAACCGCAAGGTGCGCAATGGTGACATCCTCGGTTTCACCCGAGCGGTGGGACACCACGGCCGACCACTTGTTTTCACGGCACTGACGCAGAACCTGAAAGGTTTCGGCCAAGGTTCCTACTTGGTTAACCTTAACGAGAACGGCATTCGCCGCCTTTTCATTAATTCCCTTTTTCACCCAATTAGGCTGAGTGACAAACAGATCGTCGCCCACCAACTGAACTTTGTCGCCAACCAGAGCGGTCAATTCGTGCCAACCCTGCCAATCATTTTCATCAAGGCCGTCTTCAACACTAACCAGTGGGTAGCTCTCAATCCAATTTTTCAAAACCTTGATCCACTCGTTACGATCCACAAGTTTGTCCGCCACTTTGTAGCCCTTGGCTGACTTGTCATAAAAAGAACTTGCCGCAACATCGAGCGCCAGTGAAATCTGCTTTCCGGGCTGGTAGCCGGCTTTCTGTATGGCATCGCAAATCACATCCAAAGCCTCTTCGTTGCGGGCAAGGTGCGGCGCAAAGCCACCTTCGTCGCCAACTGCAATCGATAGTTTCTGACTGTGTAACCGTTTTTTAAGGTGTTGAAACACTTCGCAACCGGCCCGCAACGCTTCTCTAAAGGAGTCGAAACCGTGTGGCACAATCATGAACTCTTGAATCTCAAGCCCATTGTCGGCGTGTTGACCGCCGTTGATGATATTCATCAACGGAATGGGCAACGACAGCGCACTGTCGCTTAAACCCATCCAGCTTTGAAAGCATCGGTACAGAGGCTTTTTTTCATGAATGGAAAAAGCATGAGCTGCGGCGAGAGAAACGCCCAAAAGCGTATTACCGCCCAGCGCCTCTTTTTGCGGAGAAGGGTCTAGTTCCAATAACCAGTGATCCACCTCGGCCGGACTCGAAACCGCTTTGCCAAGAATGGCGGGCGCCACCGTCTCATCCAACTTCTTAATGGCGTTAAGCACGCCCTTCCCTAAAAAGCGGGGGGAGTCTTCATCTCTCAACTCAAGCGCTTCACGCTCGCCGCGAGAGGCTCCCGACGGAACTATGGCTCTACCCATAGAACCGTCAGAGAGCGTCAACTCTACTTCTAAAGTGGGGTTTCCCCGGGAATCGATGACTTCACGTCCGCGCAGCTCACTGATTGTCGATGCCACTTACTCTTTGCCTTTCTCTTCCCGGAATTCCGCTTCAATGGGTTCGTCGCCAGTCTTTGCTTCGCCAGAAGCGTCGGACGCCGGAGCTCCGGTTTGGCCATCGCTTTTTCCTTCGGCGGCAGCGGTTTTGTACAACTCCTCAGCCAGCTTATGAGAAATGGCGGTCAGCTTTTCCTGAGCGCTCTTCATGGCGTCGAAATCATCTTTGCCAATGGCGTCTTTCGCCTGGGTCAGCAGACCTTCAATTTCGGTGCGCGTTGCCGCCGGCACTTTTTCCGCACTATCCTTCAACAATTTTTCGGTGCCGTAGACCATATTATCGAGCGTGTTCTTCATCGTCACGCGCTCGCGCTTCTTTTTATCTTCGTCGGCATTCGACTCAGCGTCTTTCACCATTTTCTGAATGTCGGCCTCACTCAAGCCGCTGCTCGCCGTGATTTTAATCGACTGTTCTTTATTAGTGGCCATGTCCTTCGCCGCTACGTGCACAATGCCGTTAGCGTCGATATCAAAAGTCACTTCAATCTGAGGCACGCCGCGTGGAGATGCCGGCAATCCGGTCAACTGGAAACGAGCCAGCGTACGGTTGTCGTATGCCATCTCGCGCTCACCTTGCAGAACGTGAATTTCAACCGTGGTTTGGCTGTCTTCCGCGGTGGAAAAGACTTGGCTTTTTTTTGTAGGAATCGTGGTGTTGCGCTCGATGAGTTTAGTAAACACATGGCCCAACGTTTCGATTCCTAGCGATAGAGGACTGACGTCCAAGAGCAGAAGGTCTTTTACCTGTCCCGACAGCACGCCACCCTGAATCGCGGCACCAATCGCCACCACTTCATCCGGATTTACGCTACGGTTTGGCTCTTTGCCAAAAAACTTCTTCACCACTTCCTGAATTTTGGGCACGCGGGTAGAACCGCCCACCAAAACCACTTCATCGATATCCGACGCCTTCAAACCCGCATCGGCCAAGGCTTTGCGACAAGGCTCAATCGACCTCTCAACCAAATGGTTAATCAGCTGTTCGAACTTACTGCGCGATAATTTAATCTGCAGATGTTTCGGACCGCTCGCATCCGCCGTAATAAACGGGAGATTAATTTCTGTTTCCTGAGCCGCCGACAATTCGATCTTCGCCTTTTCAGCAGACTCTTTAAGACGCTGTAACGCCATCTTGTCTTTGCTTAAATCGATGCCCTGGTCTTTCTTAAATTCAGCAATGAGCCACTCAATGATCACTTGATCGAAGTCATCGCCTCCCAAGCGAGTATCGCCATTGGTCGACTTCACTTCCACCACGTTGTCACCGACATCAAGAATAGAGACGTCGAAGGTGCCGCCACCAAAGTCGTAAACGGCAATTTTCTGTTCTTTCTTTTTATCCAACCCGTAGGCCAACGCGGCGGCGGTGGGTTCATTGATAATTCGTTTCACATCGAGGCCAGCGATCTTACCCGCATCCTTGGTGGCCTGACGTTGGGCGTCGTTAAAGTAGGCTGGAACGGTAATTACCGCTTCGGTCACCGGATGGCCCAAGTAGTCTTCGGCACACTTCTTAAGTTTTTGCAGGATCAGTGCAGAAACTTCGGGGGGAGTTACATTTTTTCCCCTGATGTTCACCGCCGCCGCCTGACCTTCGCCCGAAACTACCGAATAGGGCACCATTTTATGCTCATTGGCGGTCTCGTCGAAACGGCGTCCCATGAAGCGTTTTACTGAATAAATAGTGTTTTCCGCGTTGGTAATCGCCTGGCGTTTTGCCACCTGGCCGACAAGCCGGTCGCCATCTTTCGTGTAAGCCACAACTGAAGGAGTGGTGCGTCCACCCTCTTCATTGGGAATCACTTTTACTTCGCTGCCTTCCATGACCGCGACACAAGAATTCGTCGTCCCTAAGTCAATGCCGATAATTTTTCCCATACATCCTCCGATAAACTAAAAAATTACAGATACTTAAATCGTTTTAAAAACTTTTCTTGGCCTCAGCAAAATATGGTGGCGATTAGGCCGAAGTCAAATGGAGCCCACTAAAAAAGTGCGGATTGCTTGACCTTTTCTGCTCTGCTCCTATGTTGCGAGCGGAGATTTTAATGCCTATCTATGAATATGAATGTGACGGCTGCCAGGCTGTGCACGAGCTCGTTCAAAAAATGAGCGACGCCCCGCTGGAAACCTGTCCCACCTGTGGCGGGAGGGTGAAAAAGCTGATTTCGTTGAGCTCTTTTCATTTAAAAGGAACCGGTTGGTACAACACCGACTATAAGAAGAAATCAGCCCCTGCGGCGCCAAGTGGGGCCAGCCAGACCTCTGAAACGAAATCCGAGGTAGCGCCGGCGGTAAAAGCGGAAACGCCCAGCCCCAGCGCCACAGCTAACCCCTCAAAACCCAAGGCGTCTTGACAACGGGGGGGGGAAAAATGATAGACGCTATGACCATTTTAAACCTAGTACCGAACCCTGGAGGAACGGGATGAACATTCGCCCCCTACACGACCGAATCATTGTAAAACGCCTCGCCGAAGAGGAAAAAACCAAGGGCGGGATCATTATCCCCGACAACGCCAAAGAGAAGCCTTCCGAAGGGGAAGTCATTGCCGTAGGAAACGGCAAAGTTCTCGTAAACGGAACTCGTTCGCCGCTTGAAGTAAAAAAAGGCGATAAGATTCTGTTTGGAAAATATTCCGGCACTGAAATCAAAGTGGCCGGCGAAGAGTACCTGATGATGCGCGAAGAAGAGATTCTCGCGATTACTGAATAAACTATTTTTAGGAGGAAACTATGTCAGCAAAAGAATTTCGTTTTAGAGAGGATGCCCGTAGCAGCATCCTCAAGGGTCTTAACACTTTGGCCGATGCCGTGAAGGTAACCCTTGGGCCCCGTGGCCGTAATGTGATCATCGAAAAGTCTTACGGTTCGCCGTTGGTCACCAAAGATGGTGTCACGGTTGCCAAGGAGATCGAACTCGAAAACCGGTTCGAAAACATGGGCGCCCAGATGGTGAAAGAGGTCGCCAGCAAAACCAGTGATGACGCTGGCGATGGCACGACGACCGCCACGGTTCTCGCCCAAGCTATTTTCCGCGAAGGAGCCAAGTTTGTGACTACGGGCCAAAACCCGATGGAAATCAAACGCGGCATCGATAAAGCAGTGGAAGCGGTAACGGCGGAGCTCAAGAGGCTCTCTAAACCGATCAAAGATCAAAAAGAGATTGCTCAAGTGGGCACGATTTCCGCCAATAACGACCCCACAATCGGAAAGCTGATTTCCGAGGCCATGGAAAAAGTCGGTAAAGAGGGCGTGATCACGGTTGAAGAATCTAAGACCGCCGAAACCACTCTCGATGTGGTGGAAGGCATGCAATTCGATCGCGGGTACCTATCACCCTACTTCGTGACCAGCCCTGAATCGATGGAATGCATCTTAGAGAATCCAATGATTCTCATTTACGACAAAAAGATTTCGGGCATGAAAGATCTTCTGCCGATTCTTGAAAAGGTAGTGCAAGCCCATCGTCCCCTGCTCATCATTGCTGAAGATGTGGAAGGCGAAGCCCTCGCCACTTTGGTTGTGAATAAATTGCGTGGCACCATTCAAGTGGCCGCCATTAAAGCTCCTGGATTTGGCGACCGACGCAAAGAGATGTTGAAAGACATCGCTACGCTCACCGGTGGCGAAGTTTTTGCAGAGGAGCTTGGACTGAATTTAAACACCGCGAAGATTGAGTCTTTAGGTCAAGCCAAGAAAGTGACTATCGATAAAGACAACACCACAATTGTGGATGGTCATGGCGAAAAGAAAGAGATCGAAGCCCGCGTAAAGCAATTGCGCGCTCAAATCGATGACACCTCTTCGGACTACGATCGCGAGAAGCTACAAGAGCGTTTAGCGAAAATGGTTGGCGGAGTTGCCGTGATTCACGTCGGCGCGGCGACCGAAGTGGAGATGAAGGAAAAGAAAGCTCGTGTGGAAGACGCCCTTCACGCGACCCGCGCTGCCGTTGAAGAAGGAATTCTTCCGGGCGGCGGAACGGCTTACCTTCGCGCCGCAGTTGTGCTTGATAAATTGAAACTTGAAGGTGAACAACTGGCAGGCATGAACATCATTCGTCGTGCATTGGAAGAGCCACTCCGTCAAATTGCACACAACGCCGGATACGAAGGTTCTATCGTGGTGGAAAAGGTGAAGAATCAGACTGGCGCTAACATGGGCTTTAACGCCTTAGTTGAGCGCTATGAAGATCTGGTGGTGGCTGGCGTGATTGACCCGACTAAGGTCACTCGCTCGGCGCTGCAAAATGCGGCAAGTATTGCCTCATTGATGCTCACCACCGAAGCCATGATCTCTGAAAAGCCAAAAGCGGATGACGAAGCTGGACATGGTCACGGTGGCGGAATGCCCGGTGGCATGGGCGGCATGGGCGGCATGGGCGGCATGGGCGGCATGGGCGGCATGGGGATGTAATTTCATCTTCTGAGCTCGGCATCGGACCGGCCGATTAAAAATTTGAAGGTGGAAGGGCTCTTGGCCTTTCCGCCTTTTTTTATTTTTTGGACGACGTGATGATAGCGGCCACCCCGATTAGCAAAGTGCCTATGGTTGAAATGACGCTAGTATAGAACAGCACTTCTTGGTAACCCTTGCGCCAGTTGAAGGGAATAGTAACCACATCGCCGTCCACCAGTTTGGGAATGGGAAGCCCATCGGCCACCAAATCTTCCAGATCAATGTTGATAAGCTCTTTAGCATTGCGCCGGCGAATGGTGATGCCATTCAGTTTGGTGGTATCCTGATAGCCGCCTGCGTAAAGCAGCGCAAAGAGAAGATCGGTTCCCTCTGGAAAGTAATGAATGCCCTGTCTCGGCACCGCGCCAAAAACCATGACGCGCATCAGAATTTTTCCGTAGCCGGCACCGTGAATTTGCTCATCCCCACCGCCGCGGCTCTGCGGGCTGATCTGGGTAAATTTGTCGTCTACGGCTTCGGCGTAGGCCGCCATGGGTGCCAAGATGAGGCAAAGAGATAGCGTACAGGTGAATAGCTGTTTTGTGAGGGCCATAAGAAAATTATATCCTATGGACCCCAAGTATTAAGACTTGGTGATTAAGAAATCGCCAGGGCCAACAAACAGATCATCAACCTACTTTTTTGAATGGCTTCCAATGTTCCAGCAAATCAATAATCAGACGCACCGTGGCAGCGGAGGCATTTTTGGGCTGAGCGTAGTTCAGGTCCTTTCTTAAAAAGGATGAGCCCGCGATGTCAAAATGAACCCACGGGTACTTCGCATCGACAAAAAATTTGAGAAAGGTTCCACCTTTACTCGAACCCGCGTCACGGCTGCCGCTATTGCGGATGTCGGCGTAAGCGCTTTTGAGATCTTCTTCGTACTCTTCATACAAAGGCAGCTCCCATACCCGTTCGGAAGTCTCTTCGGCGCTCTGTTTTACCCGTTCGATCAATTCCTTGTGATTGCCCATCAAACCGGAAGCTACCGAACCCAATGCCACGATCACCGCTCCGGTTAACGTTGCAAAATCCAAAATGGCTTGGGGGTTGTGATATTTCTGCACGTATTCTAGGGCGTCGGCCAGGACGAGACGACCCTCGGCGTCGGTATTGGTAATTTCGACCGTTTTCCCTGACATGCTTGTCATTACGTCGCCCGGTTTCTGCGCCCGACCACCTGGCATATTTTCCGCGGCCGCAATGATGCCGACCAAGTTGATAGGAAGTTTCAACTTCGCAGCGGCCTGCATTACCGCTAAAACGGTAGCCGCGCCCATCATGTCGTACTTCATCTCTTCCATCTGGCCCGCGGGTTTTATGGAAATACCGCCGCTATCAAAGGTGATTCCCTTACCAACAATCGCAACCGGAGCCTCTGACTTCTTCCCGCCGTTATGCTCCAATACGATGAAGCGAGGCTCTTCAATTGAGCCTTTAGCCACGCCCATCAATAATCCCATCTTCTCTTTTTCAATTGCGCGCTTATCCAGAACGCGGCTCTTCAAGCCGGCGCCAGAGGCCACTTTTTTTGCCTCGTCCGCAAAGTGGGTGGGCGTAAGGTAGTTACCTGGCAAGTCGCCTAGGCGGCGTGCCAACATAACTGATTCCGCAAGTAGCCTGGCCTTTTTAACGGTTTCAGCCCAGTGCCCCTCTTTTCCATGAACCAGTAATGAAAGGCCATCGATATGGTAAGGATCGACGTCTTTCGTTTTCAGATCGCGATACTCGTAGCTTGCAAGCAGGTAGCCTTCGCAGAACGCCTGAAGGTACCTCGACTGATCAGCCTTTTCTAAATCGCCCAGCCAGTGGCTTACGTCAGATTCAACCACACTCAATCGCGCCCGTTTTTGGGCGGCCGCCAGGGTCGCGCCAACTTGGCGAAAAGTTTCTGTGTTCGCTTTTGCGAAAGAGCCGAAGCCAAGTAACAGAGTGTTCGGGGCGTCCGGTGATTCATAAAAACGGAGTAGCTCCACTTCGGACTTTTTCCCCTTAAAATGTTGGGAGTCCGAAAGTTTTTGCAAAAGCGACTGAACAAATTCATTGCGGCTGCCGCGAAACTCAGGCGCGGGCTGCCTTTTGTCGGCCCCTTTTTCTTTCCCTTTTTCGCTCTGGAAAAAGGCGAAGACAGTGGCGTCAGTTTTTGCTTTTGGTTTAGTGGATAGTTCTAACGAAGGGATTTTCATTTCCCTCAAGGTAGAGGAGCCGGCTCTTGTTGACAACCTTGGAGCGAGAAAGTTCTTCCCCACTATATTCTTATAGAGGATGAGAACTTTTGCTGCGCCTGAAGTAATTGGCGACAGGTTTCTGATTGATTAAATTAGTTAAAGCTACTTCCGTTGGGCACTAAGAGTATGGAATGGCCAAACAGGCTCGGAGCATAGGATCCACGCTGAAAAGCCTGTAAAAAGAAGTTAGCCTCATTCTCATCTTGGAACGAAATTTGGTTCACGTTGGATTGTTTGAACGCTTTCCACAGAACTACCGAATTACCGTAGCGGTTATTTTTCCAAACGTGCTCAAGCTCATACTCACCGAAAGGGTTAATGCCCTCTGCCAAATCGAGGTCACGCCGCGCAAAAGCTAAGGCATCTTGAAGCCGGGCATAATCACGAGTTTGGTAATCGCGGTTCTGTTCCTTCCAAGCCACAGTGAAGTTTGAGCCATTCTTGATTAGAAAACCCACCGCCGGCTTTTGAGCTTTGCCTTCAAATTGCCATACGCGCGCGAGCAAGCAGGCTTCGAACAGCGAAAGGACTAAAAGAAGTCGAATGCGAATTTTTTTATTCACCATAGCGCTTCAATAAAGCAAGACTGGTACCAACAAACAATTTGATTAAAATAATGATTTCAATAGTTTATAAAAACAACCTTACGAGAATACGCCCAAGTTTTGAGCAGCTTCCAAAGCCAATTCGAGAAAGAGACTGGTACCAAATGAGAACCAGTGTGGTACCAGACGTAACTGCCTAAAAAGACATACTTAATCCGACGCGTTAAAGATCGGTTCCGGATTGGCACTAGATCAAGAGAAAAGTGGCGCCATTTCGGGCCACCCATAAAAACTAATCCAAACACTATAATTATCTGATTTTATTCATATTTATAATTTAATGGCGGTTGAGAGTTCCTTTGGCCTGTCATTTGCTTAGACAGCAAGTCACTTGGTGGCTCTGACTCGATTTAGAACTTCTAAGATTTGAAAATTTGGAAAGTGAGGTGGGATGATTGACTTGAATCTTCCCATTTCCATTCAACCCCCCAAAACCTGTTGCCGAAGGTTTAGGTTGGTTACTCCCCCCTCACTCTTCCATTAAGACTCCACTTACTAGCCAAACCCCCTTAAAATTAAGTCGATGCAAAATGAAGTGAAAGTAGGCTCTGACTACCGGAGCTTGAGTTATTATGCGGCCGTTCTCATTGCCTTGGCCCTTTTCCTTTCGGCAAAAATCGCGGTGGAAAAGCGCGCCCTAAGCGTCAATGCAAAAGCCCCTTCTTTAGATCTCGATCAAGTGGTCGTCGGCAAAAGCAAACCTGCCGTTTTAGGCTTCAATCAATGGGTGACGGGTTTGATTTGGATTCATCTTCTTCAAAATGCAGTCACCGAGCCGGTGCCTCCCGGAAAAGTGTCGTGGGAATACACGCGTTTGCTTACCATGGTGCGTTTAGATCCCAAGTTCGAAAGCGCCTACCATTTCGGCGCTTCGTTTCTCTCAATTTTCCGTCGCGACAAACTGGGCGCCAAAGACATCTTGGAACGATGGGTGGCACTTCGTCCACGGTATTGGAAAACACATTTTAAGTTGGGCTTCCATCTCTACTCAGAATTGAACGACTACGAAACCGCAGCCCAGCGGGTGCTTGCTGCTGCATCACTAGAGAGCTCGCCACCGTGGCTTACCTCGTTGGGTGTGCGATTGCTGAGTGAAACAGGAAGCCTTGCCCATAGCATAAACCTGGCGGCTGAACTCTACTCTACCGTGACCGCGCCCGAGGCAAAACAGCGCCTATTGATGAGAGTGAGTGCCCTTCGCTACGCCTTAGAAAAACAGGAGTGGGACAATCGAATCAAAACTTTTACCGCTGACCACCAACGACTTCCCAGCTCCCTAAGCGAAGTAGGACCACAACGCAGCTTGGCTAATTTTTTTGAAAACCACGATACTTTGGACCCTGAATTGGCACGCGTGCTGGCGGAGCCCCTTGAGTTTCGATATGATTCATTAACTAAAAAAGTTCGACTCACCGATCCTAAAAAAGAGAAACTGTTGAACTCGGTGGGCATCCATCGTCCCCATTCATGACAAAACCAAACCGACATTGCGAAGTCGTTTCGTTAATTGAAACAACCAAACACTATCGCCTGTCACTCTTGGCCAAGAAAGTGGGGGTGGAAAAACTCTCGCTCACCGCCGATCAAGGGCAAATACTGGGGGTTTTAGGCCCCAATGGCTCAGGAAAATCCACCACTTTTAAACTGCTCATGGGTTTTCTAAAACCCACCGCGGGCAACCTATTTCTCTTTGGAGAACCGGCGCGCACCGAGTCGCGCCGCAAAATTGGTTATCTGCCCGAAAACCCTCGTTTCCCGCAATTTTTTACCGCTACCCAAGCCCTTCGCTACTACGGTCGGCTACTTGGTCTGGGCGCAATACAACTGGATCGAAAAGTTGGGGAGCTACTCGAACTCGTAGATCTGAAAGCGGCCGCCAATGAGCGAATCAAAGGGTTTAGCAAAGGGATGGGACAAAGACTCGCCATCGCCCAGTCTTTGCTCAACGAACCTTCGCTACTGATCTTTGACGAACCAATGAGCGGGCTGGATCCGATCGGGCGAATTGAGGTGCGCGAGCTTATCCATAAAATTCACCGTCAAATGCCCAAGGCCACAATTTTAATGAGCACCCATATTTTGAGCGACGCCGAAAATTTGTGCACTCACGTGGCGCTACTTCAAAAAGGGCAACTTGAAAGATACGGCGCTATGACCGAGGTGCTGCGTTCTCCCACGCAATCGTTCCAGGTGACGGTACGTGGAGTGGCCGAGAAAAACCAGCGTGCGTGGCTTGAAGAATGGGGTGCGGAACTCTGCCCGATGGGCCTGCAACTTAAAGTAAATGGCGCCAAGGAGTTAGAACGTTGCCTGCACCACGCCGGAGAAATCGGTGATGACGTGGTTGAGGTAATGTCCGAAAAGCTTTCGCTCGAACGAGCCTTGTTCGCTCCCAGCCCCTTCAACCCGGAGGCTAAATGAAGCCGATGTTCTGGATTGCGGTGGCGACGGTTCAAGAGCTTATCTACGAACGTTTTTTTCATCTGCTCATCTTTTTTTCGGTAGCTTCACTGGGGATGAGCGCATTGCTGGGCAGCCTTACTTACACTGAGAATGCGAAGCTGACCTTGGATTTTATGTTGGGCACGATCAACCTTTCAATGGTGTTATTCCCGCTCTTCGTCGGCATCAGCCTCTTTCATCGCGAATTCACGGTAGGCTCGGTTTACTTAGTGCTCTCAAAACCGGTGAGCCGCGCCGCTTTCCTATTTGGTAAATTTTTGGGCCAGGCCACCGTTCAAGCCATCGTGGTGGCGGTGATGATTGCCCTTACGCTTTTGATTCGCATGCGTTTCGACGTGCCTCTTTACGCTGGTCCCGTAATGCAGACCGGAATTCTAATTTACTTTGAGTCACTGATCATTGCCTCGTTTACTTACCTCTTTGCCATTCATGCTGGCGCGGTTTTGACGTCGGTTTCCACGTTGGGCCTATTCGGACTGGCCCACTTCCGCGAACCGGTAACCCGCGAACTGGCTGGCGGTTCGATTTCAGTGTGGAGCGTAGTTCGCCCCTTGGTCCCAGATCTCGAAGTCTTCAATCTAAAAAACCTTGCGTCTTACGGTGTCGGCCTCTCCACGACTGAGATGAGCTACGTAATGATCTATGGTGTCTGCACCATTGGCTTTTTCCTAACTGCGGCACTCCTGTCATTTCACCATAAGGACATCGGCAACTGATGAGCGACCTTGAGATCAAAGCACTGCTAGCCTGCGGACCCTATTTTGCCTTTATAATGGGCTTAATCTGGGGAAGCTTTTTTAACGTTTGCATCTTCCGCATTCCTGCCGAACAGTCGGTAGTGACCCACAGTTCCCGTTGCCCCAAATGCGCGGCGCCAATTCTTTGGTACCACAACATTCCGGTGATCGGATTCTTGATCCTGAAGGGCAAGTGCTACCGCTGTAAACTTCCCATTTCCATCCAATATCCGATCGTAGAACTGATCACGGGCTTTATGTTTCTTTGGTTGTACCTGAAATATGGCCTTACCTGGTCGTTATTGGGCGCGGTCATTTTTTCGTCGTTGCTCCTCATCATTTCAGGAATCGATTTGCACCACCGAATTATTCCGGATGAGCTCAGCCTTCCTGGCATTGTTCTGGGCATTCTGTTTTCATTCATCACCGGGGAACCGAAATGGTTCGATTCTGTTATTGGCGTGCTCATCGGGGGAGGCATCTTCTTTTCAGTAGCCTGGCTATACGAAAAATTTTCGGGCCGTGAAGGTCTCGGCGGAGGCGATATTAAATTACTGGCGATGATCGGCGCCTGGCTCGGTGGCCACAGTATTTTGATGGTCATTATCCTCTCGAGCGCCGTGGGTTCGGTTGCCGGGGTTTCGGTAATGCTGTTTGAGAAAAAGGGGCTTAAGACCGCCATTCCCTTTGGCCCATTCTTGGCCGCAGCAGCGCTGGCCTATCTGCAATGGGGCGACGCACTACAAAGACTCTTTATTTTCAATCAAGGGACACCATGAAACCCAAGGTCATAATTACCGGTGGCGCTGGTTATCTGGGGGGCGCAACGGCTTTCATTTTAGAAAGCCAAGGATACGAGCCCATTGTCGTCGATGATTACTCTTCGAGCCGGCCCCATAAAAATTTTCCTTTCCCGGTTTTGCAAGTTGATCTCAAAAAGCGATCCGAAGTTGAGAAAGCTTGGAACCAGATCTCGGGGGCCGTAGGGGTCATTCACTTCGCGGCAAAAGCGCTAGTGCCAGAATCGATGGCTCAGCCCGGTCTGTATTTCGAGAACAATATTCTGGCGGCGCTTAACTGTGTAGAAGTCAGTCTTGAGCGGGGCATCACTCACTTCGTACACTCCTCGACCTGCGCAGTTTATGGCGTTCCGAAGCAGATTCCGATTCCTGAAGATCACCCGCACGCCCCAATTTCTCCGTACGGCGTTTCAAAGTCTATGGTCGAAAGCATGCTGGCCTCGTATGCTTCAACCAAAGGGTTAGTGGCACTCAACCTACGCTATTTCAATCCGGGCGGGGCGCTTTCGGGGGCCCGGTGGGGCGAAAACCATGAGCCTGAGACCCACCTTATTCCCAATTTAATCCGATTTGCCGAACGCAATGAACCGGTGGTCATCTTTGGCAACGACTACCCTACCCCGGACGGCACCTGCATTCGTGATTACATTCACGTAGAAGATTTGGCGATGGCCCACGTGCAGGCTTTAAAATACCTAAACCAATCCGAAAATCCGGTACGCGCGATGAATCTAGGCCGAGGCGATGGCTACTCGGTTAGTCAAGTGATTGCGGCGACGGAAAAGGTAATGATGAAAAAATTGACTACCGTGGTGAAACCCCGACGACCGGGAGACGCGCCAAAGCTAGTTGCCGATGCCACTTTGATGAAAAACGAATTGGGGTTCTCTCCACGGGGCGACCTAGAAGGCATGCTCCGCAGTCAATGGGAATGGTTTAAAGCCAACAATCCCTGAACCCTAAGTCGCCCAGCGAAAACGGACTCGGTCATTCATTAACCCCGCTTCTGGCTTGCCACACTGAAAATCCTCCGGCATAAACAGTCGATTTCCTTATACAGTCTGATCGTGAATTAGACCTCTTGTAGTGCATACTTTTATCCACAGCATGAGGGGTTCCGACAGTTTTAAAGCTAGCAACCGTGTGACGGAGGACGGATGGAATTTGGTTTAATTTTTGGTATTTCGGGCTTGGCATTGGTCATGGCTCTCTACCTTTCGAACTATGTAATGAAAAAGGATACGGGCACTGCGGCGATGCAGGACATATCCAATGCGATCAAAGAGGGGGCGGAGGCCTTCCTTAGACGCATGAACAAAACCATCGCGATTCTCACCGTGGTCTTTGCGATTCTCCTCTACGCGTTTTACGCCAATCACAAAGGTGGTGATTACGCCTGGAAAATGACACTAGGATTCGTACTTGGCGCCCTGTCTTCGGCCCTTTCGGGTTTCGTTGGAATGTGGGTTTCCATCCGCACTAATATTCGAACGGCATCAGCAGCTCGCACCAGCTTAAATGAGGCGCTTCAAGTTTCGCTTCGTGGCGGCGCCGTGTCGGGCTTAGCGGTGGTCGCTTTCAGTCTGCTGGGGGTTACCGGTCTTTTCGTCCTTTTCGGTGGTCGGGTTGACCAAACACCGTCTGAATTGAAAGACATTGCCCTTCAGCTTGTAGGCTACGGCTTTGGAGCAAGTTTTGTCGCCCTTTTCGCCCAGCTTGGCGGAGGTATTTATACCAAAGCAGCTGACGTTGGCGCCGATCTTGTGGGTAAAGTCGAAGCGGGAATTCCCGAAGACGATCCACGTAACCCTGCGGTAATCGCCGATTTGGTCGGAGACAACGTCGGTGACTGCGCTGGTCGTGGCGCTGATCTGTTTGAATCCACTGCCGCAGAAAATGTTGGAGCGATGGTACTTGGTGCCTTCTTGGCTCAGAAAAACCCGGCGCTCGGAACCGGAGTGGTATTTTTTCCACTTGTGGCTCGCGCACTTGGCATCGTTGCGAGCATTGTGGGAATCTTCTTCGTGAAGCTAAAAAGCGAAGAAGACGATCCAATGGAAGCGCTTAATCGCGGCTATTACGTAACCACCATCCTAGCGATGATTGGTTTTTACATTGCCGTTCAGTGGCTGCTTCAAGGAAACATGTGGTTTTTTGCCGCTGGCATCGTTGGCGTCGCCACGAGCTTCGTGTTTGTTTGGATCACCCAGTACTACACCGAATACCGGTTTCGCCCGGTACGCTCGATTGCTGAAGCCAGTCTCACCGGTCCGGCGACCAATATTATTACCGGCGTGGCCGTTGGTCTTGAATGCACTGCACCGCCCGTAATTGCTATCTCGGTAGCCTTGTTCTCGTCCTATTGGATGGGTGAGCAGGCGATTGCTGGTGGCGGACTTTACGGAACGGCCGTGGCTACGATGGGCATGCTTTCTACCGCAGCCTATATCTTGGCCATGGACACTTTCGGCCCGATCACCGATAACGCCGGCGGCATCGTTGAAATGTCGCATCAGCCGGAAGAGATTCGCAAACGCACTGATCGCTTAGACTCGGTGGGTAACACCACGAAAGCGCTCACCAAGGGCTACGCGATTGGTAGCGCCGCCCTCGCCGCATTTCTTCTCTTCTCCGCTTACCTGGATGAGGTTTCAGACCTTACTGGGAAACCCTTTCGGTCGGTGGACTTGGCAAAAATCGAAGTGTTCATCGGGGCCCTTCTCGGAGCCGCCTTGGTATTTCTCTTCTCTGCCTTCGCCATTAAAGCGGTGGGCAAAGTGGCTCAGTCAATCATTCAAGAAGTGCGTCGCCAATTCAAAAGTAACTCCGGAATTATGGCGGGAACTTCTAAACCTGATTACGGCGCCTGCGTGGACATCGTTACGATTGGTGCCTTAAAAGCCATGGTACTTCCGGGTCTTCTGGCAGTTACGGTTCCGGTTGCCGTCGGTGTGATGTTTAAACACATTGGCCATGAGCCGGGAATCGGCGCCGAAGCAGTTGCCGGTTTTTTAATGGTCGGAACCATTACCGGTATCTTGATGGCGACTTTCTTGAACAACAGCGGCGGTGCTTGGGATAATGCCAAGAAGTACATCGAAACTGGCGCTCACGGTGGGAAACGCTCTGATGCTCACAAGGCGGCGGTCGTAGGTGACACGGTAGGCGATCCGTTTAAAGATACCGCTGGCCCTTCGCTCCACGTGTTGATCAAGCTCTTGGCGACGATCACGTTGCTGATGGCGCCGCTTTTCATCTAACAAAGAAGCAGTTTAAAAATGGCGCGGGCCCTAACGATATTCTCGTTAGGGCCCGCAGTCTTTTTCTGTCCCATTATTCTCGCAAACTCCCCTTAAGAATCTAACGCAAAAGAGGTGGCGTTTTTGCGTTAATTCCTTATTTGTTTTTTGCGAGAAACCCCTGAACAGCCCCAGCCACTAGGCCTGAAGCTTTAATTTCCCCTGAAACCATATTCATCTTGCCACGTCTCAATGGCTAAACCGTCGTAGAATTGTGGAGTTTCATTCATACTAAGGCACTGATATCGTTTCCCAACAAGGAGCTGTACTAATGGGGACCAATCTTACTCAACTTTTCGTGACCGGTGGCTGGGTGATGTGGCCACTGTTAATTCTATCCATCCTAACTTGGGCGGTGGTTTTAGAGAGGGGTTACCTCTATTTAACGCTTCGACCCAAAATGAAGAAGCTTACCCAGTCCATTACGCAAAGCCTTCAAGCCGGTGACGTAGCAACCGCAAAGCAGCTCTGTCATAGCCAAACGCCACCCCTTTCTGATCTGTTTCTGAGTGCTCTGGATACTCATAAGAGCCGAGAATTTGCCGAACGGGCGACGGATAGAAATCGCGCCCGACTAACCGGTCTGATGAAAAAGAATCTTTGGATTTTAGGCACCATAGCCAGCTCAAGCCCCTTTATTGGTTTGTTGGGCACGGTGGTAGGTATTGTCCGCGCATTTCATGACATGTCAGAAAAAGGGTCCGGCGGCTTTGCCGTGGTTGCCGGCGGTATTTCCGAAGCGCTAATTGCAACGGCGGCCGGCCTAATTGTGGCGATCATCGCGGTGCTCGCGTACAACGTTTTTATCAACACGGCGAATAACACCACCCTACAGTTAAAATTAACTCTCGATGAGCTCTTAGATTTCTCTTCTGAAAAACGTGCCGTCTAATTTTGAAAGGCGTTTTTATGTCGATGCGCATTGATGATGGAGCCGAAGATAACATCGTAGCCGAGATAAATATCACTCCGCTGACTGATATCTTTCTCGTGTTGCTGATCATCTTCATGATTTCAAGCTCGGCGATGATGGAGGGGGGATTACAAGTAAAGCTTCCTACCGCAAAGAACGTTCCCGCCTCAACTGCTTCAAATGCAAAACCCATTTACATCACGATCTCCAAAGACGGTAGCCTTTCGGTGAATGACAAACGCACCGGAATGGAAGGCTTGACCGATACGATTCGTGAAGCCCTCGGTGGAAGCACCGACAAGACCGTGGTAATTCGCGGCGACGAGGGCGTTGTTTTAGGGCGGGCCGTTCAAATCATGGACGCCGCCAGAAACGCCGGCGCGCAAAAAATTGCGATCGCCACCCAGGCCCCTAACTAGTCCCTGTCGGGAAACGCTTTGCGTTTTCCGACAGGGACGTGTCCTGAGGCAAAGCCGAAGGATCTTGTTGTATGGAGCAGAGCCATTGTCGGAGGCAGGGTTGCGATTTTCCCCGGTTC
>JAYSWN010000204.1:0-7075 GCA_043718025.1 Pseudomonadota bacterium | reverse complement strand
TGAGTGAAGAGGGACGTCGACAAAACCAAGCAGGCCAAAGGTTGCCGCGCCTGCTACGCAATGACAGGAACGCGGCTCTACATAAGGTTTTGAGACACTCTCTCAGGAAACCGCCAAGTCCAATCGAAGCCTCGCGCAAAAAAGAACCTCCCGCCGATAGCGAATCACTCGCCGTCAAAAAGAGTTTAGGCTCGGCTCAGATTGCGAAATGGCACACTCAACCATTGTTGTGCTAACTACAAAGAAGATGTTGTGGGTGGTGTTTTACATGCTATTGAGCGGCTATCCGGCGCTGGGATCGGCGGAAGGTGAGCCCATTGTCGACGGCGCCCAATGCTTTCATCACCTTACGACACTCCACCGGATCAGCCAAAATCCCAAAGCAAAAATTGCCACCCGTGAGCACCTGAGTTTTGGCAAAAAGGCCACCCCCGGCGACCTTAAAGACCTCCGCGAAGGGCGTTACGTTTACTTACTTGAGCGAAGCGGTGAATTGGTGTGGAGCAATGCCGTCCCATCGCACGACGTTGAAGTTGAAGGTACCGCCCCCGTAGTCGTCAGCCACCGCTCACTCACCGCCTTTCAAACGGCGAGCACGGGCATCCCCCCCGACGTCGTGGCCGCCGGCGAGTTTCTCATCGTCGAGATTGCGGGAAAGTCCTACGTTCAAGAGGTTAACAACCGGTCGTTCACTTTCCTTGGCGGGGAGGTAAACTTGGCGGCGGCCGACAAGGCGTTGATTCATTTCGGCCTGCCTAGCGATGATAAAACGATGCGGATAGATTACTCGGTTTCGGGTCCCGATGTAGATCGCCACGCCGACAGCGCAGAAAAGGCCGTTCTGGAAATTCGTTATCATCACTCACCGGAAATGGCGCAGTTGAGAAGACTGATGACTCGGTTTCAGCACCAATTTCCCCGCGCCAACACCCACGGTCACATCGACATCCCGTTAATGGAAAAGGCGTTGGCCGTAGCCTTGTCAAAGACCGAGCTTCAAACGCCCCGTGACCCTCGCAAGATTTTACTAGTGACGCACGCCAACACCTATTTCCCTTATATGGAAAGACAGGGCCTTCCCGCGATGATGGAGTACCTAGACTACAAACAAATAAAAATCGCCGAAATTGAATCGGCCCTCAACGACGCCAGTTTCTTCATCCCGTAAGTAAATCAACCTGACCAGCGCCGTTTGCCCTCTGAGAAAAGGGGGGATCTCGCTAGTAGTAAGGAATAAACCGTTCTTTGGGCTCTTCGAAGTGCTCTACGTTACAGCCGATGATGGCCCACCCAAACACCCCCTTGGTTTGGTACTGCCCCTTAGACAGCGAGATGGGAATCACCGATAAAATACGATTGGTGCCGCTCAAGTTGCTGGCGCGGAAAATATCGACGCTGTTGGCAGTAAACGAAACGTTAAGCAGCCGACTAAAATAATCTTTGAGTTTTCCCTCTTTGTACGCCGCAACATTGATCGGCCGTTTGCCTCCGTCGGCATCGTTCAGCATGGGGGTGACCCATTGGCCAGTCGCGCGATCAATGCCGGCCTGCACCCACATCAGTGGATGGGTAATAATATTCATCTTCTCGTCGACAATATAAATATAGTTACCCTTCCGGTAGGCCGATTCTAAGTCGCGTTTAGTGTCGTAGGGAAACGTTGGCGTGGTTAAATGGTCGCGCAGCTGTAGGTACTCAATGCCGACCGTGTAAATGTGCGTGGCGGTGCGAAAGGCCACGCCCAAAGCCGCGCCTTCATTTTTGTCTTCAATTCCCTCGGCGGTGTAATAACGAAGTAGCCGGCCGTAATGTACCGCGCCGGGTTTTAGTTTCATCGCGGTTTCAATCAGTTCAGCGTCACAAAGATCTTGGCGGCGGCAGTCGGCCAAACCTGCCGCCATCAGACTCACCTTGCCGTGGCGAATGCCAATGACTTGGGTGCCCTTTAGATCGCGAATTGAAATCCAGCTATAAAATGGCAGAGGCTCTTGAATGACCGCGTGGTTTTTAGGATCATAGCGAGTGAAATCGCCGGTCTGAGCGGAATAAAACTTTTGCAGATTACCAGCCGTGGGAGGCAACAACGCCAGTAACTGAACATCACGCGCCGCCTTTTCAAGTAGGTCGGAGACGCCGGTGGCCACTTCGAGGGCGTTAAAGCCCATCACGTTGTTTTGGCGCTGAATTAAAAGACTTCGGATTTTATCCAGTTCGCTACCTTGCTGGTACCATTTCACAAAAAAGACGACCAGAAACAGCAACGGCAGCGGCAATATGAGCCATCCCCACAATAACGGGCGGACGGAGGAGTTCCCTTTTTGGCGCTTCTCCAGTATCCCTAACGGCATTGAAATTTCTGTCCTTCCAAAAATACCCATACGGGCAAACCCTCCGGGGAGGCCCTTGTGCAACCGTCATACCAAAGCAGGAGAAAACGTGAAACGGGTAAGGCTCGATCAACTTTTGGTTAGCCGCGGGCTCTTTTCTACGCGTGAACAGGCTCAAGCTTCTATTCTTGCCGGGGAGATCTGGTCGGGCGAGCGCCGTTTAGAAAAGGCCGGTACGGCGGTGCTCAATGACACCACCTTAGAAGTCAGGAGCAAAACGACACCATTCGTGGGCCGGGGTGGGAAAAAATTACACCATGCTTTTGAAACTTTTGGCCTAAATGTCACCGGTCTTTCGTGTTTGGATGTTGGCGCTTCAACGGGTGGATTTACCGACTGCCTGGTGCAAAATGGCGCGGCCCACGTCTTTGCCGTAGATGTGGGTTATGGCCAGATCGATTCAAAACTGCGGGCCCACGCTCAAGTGACGGTGGTCGAGAGGTGCAATGCCCGGTACTTAAAACGCGAAGAACTTTTGTCGCAAAATGCGGCGGCCGCCCGTATTGATTTTGTGTGCATGGACGTATCCTTTATTTCCCTGCGCAAAATCGTAGAGCCGCTAAGAAAGAACTTTCCTGAGCTACGCACTTGGGTGTTTTTGTTCAAACCCCAGTTCGAGGTGGGCCAAAAGCATTTGGGAAAAGGGGGCAAGGTGAAAAGCGAAGAGGCCACCCTAAATGCCCTCGCCGAGTTTAAAGCGTGGATTGAGCCCTTAGGGTTGGCAGAAAAACAGGCTCCGTCCGCCTCGCCGCTGGCCGGGAAGAAGAGCGGTAATGTAGAATACTTGCTCCACTATGAAGCTATCTAAAATACATCACTTAGTACTACCCGTTCTCATAAGTCTTCTCTTTGGTTGCGCCAGTAAGCCGCGAGCCACGGATCCCGGCGCCGGAGTGGAGCCACCGGTTAGTATGCCGCCCACGGCCGAGCAGCCTAAGTCTACCGATCCGGTGGTGCAAGGCCCCTCGCCTTCTGAACGGCCCCACATCGCCTTGGCGCTGGGCGGAGCCGGCGTCGCCAGCTTTGCCACGGTAGGCCTGCTCAAACGACTTTTTGAAGAGGGCATTGTGGTGGACTACATCGTAACCACTGGCTGGCCCACCCTGTTTGCCCTGGGTTACGGCTTTTTAAAGAGCGTGCACGATCTCGAATGGTTTGCGATGCGGCTAAACGAAAAAGATTTTTTCAAAACCGGATTATTTTCGAGCGCCGAAACCAACTCGCAAGAACGGCTTTCGGCGTTGATCGAAAACACCTTTAAGCAGCACGACCTCTCCGAAACCAGCACGCCCATCTTTATTTCGGCCGGAAACACCGAGGGCGGCGATGCCGTGCTTTACGAAAAGGGCGACTGGAAAGAGCCCTTCTTCAAAACCATGTCGGTGCCCGGCATGTATCGCCCCTACCCTAAGGACGAGGCTAAAACCTGGGTCAATTCACTTCAGGGCATTGATGTGAACCGGGCCATTCAAAAGGGGACCAAAATCATCGTCGCGGTGCAGATGTATGAGGACTATTTCGATTCGGTGAAAACAGGGGGCGAGGCGAGTGATCGCGTGTTCCGCCAGCTCTACCTCACCCAGTTGAGAAAAAGCTTAAGGGAGGAGACTAGACTCGCCACGGTTTCCGTCGGCATTGAGCTTAAGAAATCTCCAAATGACTTCACCGCCCGTCGCAACGCAATTTTGGCCGGCTACAAAGAAGGCGCCAAGGTGGCCCGAGCGCTTCGCGGCCAACCCCGCGGATAACCATTAATTTCCCAGTTTTAGGTGGATTCACGAGGGGTATTTTTGTAGGTTAGCGCCGTGGCGCACCATCCCCCCTCGATCCCACAAAAATTTAACTCATTCTTTCAATGGGTTGCCCTGTTTTTTTTGATTGGTCCCGCGTGCTCTGAATCGCCCAAAATCCCCTCTTTGGCGAGGCGTGACGCCCACCCAGTTGAAAAAGTGGTTTTCCCCGGTTCCATCGGCCCCAAAGAGATTCGGCAAATCTTTAGCGCCCTAAACGGCGACGGCCGGCTAAACCGTCTAAAACCCTTTTTGTTCGAGCCTTCGGACGCCTCTTTGGCACGCATTGGGGCTCTGTTTACCGATTTTTTTTACCGCCGGAATTTAGAGAGTGAAGGGTTTCCCTCCGTTCTGAATCGTCACATAGAACAGCGCCACTTTAGTGAACTGAGCCATTGGTTCAGCTCGCAAAGTCCATTGCTTTCGGCCCAGACCGGCCTGGCCATTGGCAACCCCCTATTTAAAGACATCCTCCAAATCGATTACCGCTTTCTTGCGCCAGAATGGAGCGAACTACTTATTGAACTGCTGCCAAAAGGGTTCGGGTTTGAAAAGGTATCGGCGGAAGAATCGGTGGTCTGGGCCAAAGATCTGTTGGCTCTGCTGCGCGACCCCGAGATCGAACAGTCCTTTTTGGCGATCGCTTCAACGTTTAATCAAGGCCAGTTGGCCTCTTCACTGACCTCGTTTGTGGCGGATATGAGCGAAAAGGAGATGAAGGAGGTCTCGGCAAGGGTTTCTGAGCTAAGCCGCGATGCAAAACGTCCGCTCAACAGAATTCATTCGCTATTCGACCTGCTGAAGAAACACCCGCCGGGCTTGCTAGTTGCGGCGTTCGACAAACTCGATAAAGAGCCAGACATCCGCGGCCAGTTCGCTACGCAGCTTTTTTCCGAGTCGTATGATGCGGTGTCGGCCAGCGTGGAACGCGCGCTGGCCACCAAAGAGCTAACGACTGAGTCCGATAAGTTTATTGCGATTAGAGTAGCGATACAGGAAATCACCGGCCTGGTTAGCGAGGCATCTGCGCCCAATGCTTTGCTCGTTAATTTACCAATCTACTTACCCTCCCTTGCCTTAATGCTGTGGCTTGAGGAGATCGCCAAATCACCGGCAAACCAGACGCTGAACGATCGGCTGTTTTCTAAGAAGACGGGGCCCGTCGACCTCAATTTAAAGCTAATTCCGCCGTCTCTCGACATCGAAATTTTTACTAAAAAAGGGGACGGGCTCGAATTAAACCCCATCATCGACAAAAAATTGGCCGCTTTAGAACTTGGTGATTTTGCTCAATCCCTCAAACGAATCGCCAACGATTCAGGTCATGGAGAGTTCCGTTACGCAATCACCTTTGACCAAGAAAAGATGTTTTTCCCCGAGGCACTCCGGGCCTGCATAAAGCAGCTAGAAGCAACCCGTTCGTTTGGCGATTCGGCAATGCTGGCGCGGGTCTTTTTCAAACGCCTGTTAAATACCGCCACCCGAGAACGGCTAGCTACCTTAGACAGCGAAGACTGGCTGGCTTGGATTCATAAACGAGTATTAGACCCTGATCTTTGGCCTACGGTTTATCCGCTTCTTTTTTCTTCGCGCGGTCTATTGTCGGATGGCGATACCAAGCGCATTGTGCTTTCGCTTTTCGAAAACCCGATTCATGCCGGCTATCTGGATAAACTTTTTGATGAACTACCGTTGCTCGTGACTTTAGACGCTAGCCCGCGCGGACAACGATCTCTGCTTGGCCAGTACTTAGAGCTGAACGCCAGTTTTGGTACTAAAGAGAAAAACTCACTGGCCAAATTGAGCATGGAAGCTTCGCATTTATTGGCCCTGAGCGAAACCAAAGCCCGGGGTCCCTTGAAAGGGTTCTCAAGCCTCCTCTCCAAGCCAAGGTCACTTAACGCCATTTTACAGTTTGTGAACGCGGCGGGGCGAGACCACCGCGACACTTTTTTCGCTCCGTTTGCGCCTTGGAAGATATACGGCGTGGGAGCCACCGCCCAAACCCACTGGCAGCTCATTCACGCAACCTTAGGCGCGATGCCACCCAGTGATCTGGCACTGTTAATACAGGCGCCCCTTTTTGATTTCTCGTTTTCGGAGAGAAAACCCATTTTCTCCGCCGATGACTATTTATGGTGGGCGCGACTCATGGAAATGGGGGGCTGGACCGGTATTCACGATTACTTCAGCGCCACCTCTAGCCCCCGGACCATCTTTGAATTTTTGACGGCTGTGCAAGACCTAGAAGCCACTGGTTACCTGAGCGAAGTGTTTTCACTCATGCAGCGAATACAGGATGAGCGGGTGCGGGCCTTTGCTGCGGCGCTACAGAACTGGCAACAGAGTGGCGAACTGCGGCACACACTCCTTTTTCTCAAAACCTTGGTGAACTAATGCGCATCGACCGCTTGAAAACAAAGCCCCTTAGCACTATCTTTTCACCTTCTTTGAAACCTACCTCTGGAGGAAATTTGGTGAGAACGCAGCGGCGACTCCCGGCCTATCTGGCCTTAAGTCTCCTCCTTGCGTCTACTGCGTTTGGACAACTTCCTAAAGAAGAGCAAAAAGACAAACCACCCGAAATTCCGGCCTGCAATGACACGGTAGTGTTTGGCAAGGAGCCCGAGCCCCTAAAAGAGAACCTCAAGGCCGCCGACACCGCTCAAGCCACCCCCGATGAGATTGAGAAAACTAAAAAATTAGTGGAAGTCTGCTTAGATGATTTAAAGAGTGCCCGCACCGCGTTTGGAGACAAACAGCGCGCGTTGGCCAAAGCCGTCTCCGATAAAAACACCGTACCGGCCATCGAAGGACTTGAGAAAGAGGTGGGCCAAACGCGCAGCAAATATCTCGAAAAGCTCGACGCCTGTAGCCCAGTTTGCGCCATTCGCCGAG
>JAYSWN010000203.1:0-18766 GCA_043718025.1 Pseudomonadota bacterium | reverse complement strand
GCCCCCCAACTCATGATGAATTTCAGAGGCTTAGTTTAGTGGGGGGCGACATTTTCGCTGGGGAAAAGGGGGGCGACAAAGTCGCCGGGTATTCACATGGGTTTAAGATTTTTGCGTGGTGTGTCGATAAGCAGAGGTTAGAGAGAATCCAGTTTCAAGGGGTAGGTATGTTTAATTTGGGATTGCCAGAGATGTTGATTTTGGGAGCCGCCGCCTTGCTCCTTTTTGGTCCCCGCCGTTTGCCCGAGTTGGCGAAGAGCCTTGGTAAAGGCTTACGCGATTTTAAAAAAGCGGTTTCGGGTGAGTTCGATGAAAAAGGGGTTAACCCGCCTCAGGAAGCCCAAAAGAGTTTTAGTACCGAACTAAAGTTCGAAACACCGCGCCAAATTGCTTCCGCCCCCAAGGCCCGTAAAAAGACGTTGGCCAAAAGCAGCACCAAGAAACCACGACGCAAGAAAAGCGCCTAACCCTAAACTCCAATCGCCATGCGTAGCCCGCGGCAAACCAGACTTAAGATAGCGCCTAAAATAAAGACCGACGCGCATTCGCAAGACGTTGCGCAGCCCTTGTCGCTACATCTAGAGGACCTGCGAAATATTTTGGTACGCAGTCTGGTTGCGATCGCCGTTGCCCTGGTGTTTACGTTTCGGCAGTCGGATTACATCTTACAATTTTTACAGCGGCCGCTACTTCGGTACTTTCCGGTCGACCAGCAATTTCTCTACTTCACCGGCATCGCCGATAAATTCGTGGTGTCGATGCAGGTGAGTTTTATTTCGGCGCTGTTTCTTACGGTGCCTTACCAGCTCTACCTTATCTGGTCTTTCGTTAAACCCGGTCTTTCGGCAAATGAGCGCCGCTACGCCGTGCCTTTTATGGTGATGGGCACCCTAAGTTTTGTAGCGGGATTGGCCTTTGGTTACTACCTCGTCATCCCCTACGGCTACGAATTCTTGATTGGTTTTGGTGATGCCTCGGCCCAAAAGCCGCTTATCACCATCACCGAATACTTTCCCCTTACGCTCAAAATGTTGGGCGCCGTGGGGCTGTTATTTGAGCTGCCGGTGGTGCTTACTTTGTTGGGGGCCTTGGGCATCATTAGTCCCATAATGCTTTCAACCTACCGGCGGCAGGCCTACTTTGCCCTTACTATCGCCGCCGCCATTCTTACGCCGTCGCCGGATGCGGTGACCATGCTGATGGTGGCCGTACCCCTATGTGGGCTCTACGAGCTTAGTATTTTAGGGGTGAAGCTGGTGAGCAAAAAGCGCTAGATTCTTCAGTGGGAATTAGTGGCGATAAAAGCTACACTCGACGCCTCAATTAAATGAAATCGCGAACCAAAACCGAACCTCTTTTCGAGCAAATCGCTGAATTCAAACAAAGCAAAGCGGACATGCGCCGCATGGTTATTTTGAATGCGGTGATCGATTGCCTGGCCGAAGATGGCCTTCACAGCCTGACTTCTCTCAATATCAGCAAGCGCACCAAGATGCTTCGTTCGCACATTAACTACTACTTTCCCAATCAGGAAAAGATGATTGGGGCGGCGATTCAGTACGTGGTTTTGACCGGCCAAGAGATCACCGTGGCTCATTTGACGGTGGCTAACCACCCGACCGAGCGCCTTTTGGCGCATACCAAAGCTACGTTTACTTGGTTTGAGCGTTATCCCAAACACGCGGCGGTGATGCTGTTATTGCATTATTACGGCGCGGTGGTGCCCGCGTACCGGAAGTTAAACGAGCAAATTGTTTTGGCCGGAATCTCACGCATCGAAGCTATTCTTGCTTCGGGGAGACTGAAAAAAGGGGTCGGTAAGAAACAGATCAACGAGGTGGCAAAAAAAATTCGTTCGTATTTAGTGGGGGCCCTAACGCACGCGATTTTTGTGGAGCCGCCGGTGCATTATGATGAAGAGTTTCGGCGTGCGGAGCGCATTATTTTAACGTTCGCCAAAGAGATCTGGACGTAAATACCCTCTAAATAGGCACGTGCGCCTAACGCGACGGGTCGCGGCGTCTGTTTAAGAACAGACCGGTCGTACCCTAAACGCCGCCCCGCTTCGCCGTGGCTTTACCCCTTTTGAAAACTCCTATAAAATCAAAGGCGGTCTTGATGTTTGGGACGAAAAAAACGGTTCGACACATCGCGCTCCGCACTTCTAATTTTTAATCCTCTCTCTTCCGATAACTTAGTTTGAAAAAACAACCACTTTCTTCCATGGAAAAATTCAAGGAAAAGGAAAGCAAAGGCACAGTGGGAAACCTTAAGGCGCCGGCTAAGTATTTGGCACCGACACTCATTCTAACTTCGATCATAGTGTTTTTAGCATTGCTCTGGAGAATCCGCTTCGGAGTAGATTTTGTTGATGAGGCTTGGTACCTAACTAATGCGTTTCGCTTATGGATGGGTGATCGACCTTTTATCGACGAGAAAAATCTAGCCCAAACAATGGGCTTTCTTTTATCCCCGTGCGTAGGATTGTATTATAAATTCACAGGCAGTCTCGACGGACTGTTTTTGTACATGCGGATCTTATATGTCCTGTTTGTATTTTGTGTCGGCGGTATTACGTTTACGTGTTTGCGTAAGGTTACTTCCTTAACCGCGGCCGGAATCGGGTCTTTACTCTATATTTGCTTCATTCCCCTGGGCATTACAGCGTTATCCTATTACACGATGGGGGCTGGTTTTTTTTTGGTGGCCCTTTTTGTCGACGCTTACCAAGGAAGGAGTTTTCTTGCGGGAATTCTCATTTCTTGCGCGGCCATTGCCTATCCACCCTTGGTCATTTTCCTTCCCTTGAAATTTCTTCACCTATTAACGAAGGGAAAGAAAGAAGCTCTCCTTTTTTTATTGGCGGTCATGTTTCCCGTTGGGCTGGTGTTGTTCAGCTTCAAAATTAACCCCGCAGAGTTTTTTCGCTATGTCATAACTCTAAATGAAAATGGTGGCGTTTATACATCGAAACTGTCTAACGCAGGACATGCGTTCGATTTTTTATTTTCAGTGCTTGGCTTTTTGGTTCGCCGAGGAACGCTTGTGCTCATTGGTTCGCTTTATCTTGCTCTTAAACTGAAGACTCCCGCTCCGCTCAGACTGTTTCTTCTGCTTGCGCCTCTACCGGTGCTAATCATTCTCAATAAGACCGGTTCAGGGGGATTAGGTCCTACCGGTATTATTCTCACCATCGCGCCATTGGCATTGCTGAGATTAATTCATTTTAAAAAAAACCGGCGTTATGAGCTCGGATTGATATGGGTTCCATCGATTCTAGCTGGTCTTATTCTTGGCACATTGAGTACAAACGGATTTCATGCGGTCTGCCTCGGTTGGATTCCGGCGTTTTTACTTAGCATCTGCTTTTGGATCGAATGCGTTGAAGAAGTGAGCCCAAAAGCGGCCTTACCCTCTTTTCTTATACTTATCTTAGCTTTCTGCTCCTATTTTCGCTCGGTCTACAACGATGAGAAGGTGAATGATCTGGTCGCGAAGGTGAATTTTGGCCCTTACCGAGGACTCTACACCGTACCAATTAAACAAAGGTTTCTTTCAGAGCTCCAAGCAGACCTTGCAAGACTTCCTAGTGGCTTTGATTCAATTTTTCTCGGGCCCAGCTTTCCCATAGGCTATCTACTGCTGCCCTATAAACCAACTGGGCTCAGCACGTGGGATGTTTGCAACGGAAGAGAATTCAAAGCCTGTTTTGACAACGCCAGCAAGGCGTTTACGGAACGCACGCTAGTGCTACTGCTGAATTGGGTACCCTATAAACAGGAGTACTTTGAGACTAAGCCGAGTGACCCCCGAGACTTCCGCTTTTATTCTTCTTTTCAACAACCACCGTTAATTGAGAAACCGAATTATGGTTTCTACCGAGCGATCAAGTCCGGTAAATAGGGCATCCACTCAATTGGGGTAGGTCCAAAGGTGGGTAAGGGAGTTTCCTCAGGATATGTCTCAAAAGATCACGCAGCGCTGTTTTCAAGCGGTTTGAGTTCGATCAAATTCCGCTGAATGGACTTCAACGCAATCCAGTGGCGGCTTGTCAGCAAACAACTATCGAAGAGTGTGGGCGGTGGAAGGCCCAGGACTAACGATCGGCAGATTTTTAACGGCCTTCTTTTCATACTTAGGACCGGTTCTAGTTGGCATCAAATTCCGGCAATGTACGGGTCGAGAGCCACTCTGCATCGCAGGTTTCAAGAATGGTCGAATAACGGATCTTTTTTGAAGGCTTGGAAAGTCCTAATGACCGTGATGGATAAAAAGGGACGACCTACGATAAGGAATGAAGTCCGATTGATTAGAGAGAATTTAGGAATGTGCTCGGGGTGACAATTTCCGTCCTTCGAAACCGTTTTACCCTGAGTAGCGCCCTGTCCCCAGTGACAATATATTTCACTCGGCCCGCCACTGCCGCCGCGATGAATTTGTCATCGTCCGGATCGTCGCAGATCTGGGCGGGGAGCGGGGAGACCATCACGTAGTCCACTAGCATCAATAGACGCTCAAGAAGCCTTGTCACGTCCATGCTTCTTTTTTGACTCAGGCGCCGAACGACGGCGCGGTACTCATCAATTATCTCCTGGGAGGCGAGAACTGAAACCTTCCCCACTAGCCATTTTTCCAACAGGGTCCGCGGTGGTCCAGAGGGCCAAAACAGCCCAGAAATGAGGACGTTAGTATCCAGAACGATCCTCATCTGCGTTTTCTGACATCCAAAATAGCCTTCCGAACGTCTGCCTTAGTCAATCCGGCCTGCTTCGCCTGCTTTTCGGCGTCGGCTAGTAATTCGCGGATATCCCCCCGCGTAGGTGGCGCGACGCGTTTTAAGACAACCGTGTCCCCTTCTCCCAGAACCACAAAATGCGCCCCTTCTTTGAGCCTCATTCTCCTTCTGATTTCATCGGGTATTACTACCTGACCTTTGGAAGACATCTTTGTCGTAGAGACTGCCATAAATCACCTCTTTCTTACTTGTAAGATAATAGCACGGACGGAAAATCTTTTCCTGTTAGCACGTATTTCGCCCAGTTGGGGTCGGCTTTTCAGAGTTCTTGCTTGCCACGGTACTCCCCAATTTGCTGCAGGTAAGAGTGTAATCGTGCCGATTGATTGGGAGCCCATGCCCCACGAGACACACGTCGACCCTGGCACCGTTTCGGCGCCCAACCTGCCTATTCGTTTGTCTGGTGGTTCGAATACTTCGACTAATGGAGCGGGTGACCAGGTTCGAACTGGCTACCCTCAGCTTGGAAGGCTGATGCTCTAGCCAAATGAGCTACACCCGCTTATTGAGAAATGGCTAACCGGTTCAGTTACTTAGCATGGTGCCTTGAAATCCGTCTACCTCGATTTTTGGCCGTTCTGGGACATTTCTGGGACACTACGGAAATAGCCGTATTACTTGGGCTACTTTGTCGAGGTTGGAACCGCGATGATGGATGTACCGCTCCGTAACGCTACTCGCGCTGTGAGCGAATAGCTGGCGAATGTCATCGCGGGTCATGGATAGAAGGTATAAAGCGTCATTTCCTAGAAGCCGCTAATCGCCATAAATTTAATTACGGGCAATAAGTACCCCAAAACGCCGTCTGACGCGGTGTAAGGACCGCGAACCTCTCTCTACAGAGCGCCTATCCCCGATCAAACGGCGCCTCGCTAAGCGCAAACTTGCAAAACAGGTAACCCTTTAGACCTACGCTCGAACCTCTTGCACTTCGTGGTCGGTGGATAGGAAGTGTAATCGCCCATTTTCATGGTGAGCCGTACACTACAAAACGCAGCTCGAAGAGCGCGGTATGCTTTTCTCCGGAACCAACCAGGAGATGAATCTTGTGGAGATAATGGAGCTACCCAAACACCCGTGGTTCCTCTCCTGCCAATTCCATCCGGAATTCCGCAGCAAACCGTTTGCGCCGCATCCGCTGTTCGTGGGCTTCATCGAGGCGGCCCTTAGCCGCAATCTCGAGATTGCCCGGAATAAAGAGAAGCAGGCCATTCCCGTAGTGGCGACCAAAGAATCCCGTAAGTTCACCCGTTCCAGCTCGGCCAACTTGCGCGCCTAGAGGATACAAATCTTATTCCGTGCCGAAGTTCTTTCTTACCGGGATGAGAGTTTCAGCGCCTTAAAGAGGGTATCCACTATGCCGACCGCGGCGTCGCGAGCGGTCTCCGCATCGGCCCGTTTGTAGAACTCTGAAGGGGTGAGATCTTCCGCTCCGTAGAATGCCAGCTCGCGATCTCGGCGCAGACGGCGGGATACGTCGGCGAAATGCTCTACGTGGGGACGAACCTCCTCTGGCAAGGCGGTTATCTGGGTAAGCAGAATCTCCCCCACGTCGTGGATCCGAGGCACTTCAATGTGGGAAAGGCGCAGCAGGCCTTTGAGCGCCAACTCTACGATCTCCTGCGACTCGCGAACGGTGTCAGCGTAAGCCTTATTTTTAAAAAGGTAGTCTACGGCCCCGCAGCGCAACTTAGCCCGCAACAAGTAGTCTTCGCCCAAGGACCTATTCTTCATTCGTCATCCTGTTCTTCACCCAATACGGGTGTCCATGAGAAAATTTTCGAGTAATCCTTCCCCGGGCCATGGCATCGCGGAGGCGATACAGCACTGCGGATACCACTCTTTCTCTTTCCCAAAGTATCACGCCATCCAGTGCCACTTCGAACCATAGACTCCCCACGTCCTTAATCCCTTCGGGCAAAGCCACGAAGTGGGGGGAAAGCGCTTTCCACGACGCCCGATTTTCCGGTTTTGCAGATTCGTCGTCCCACGCGCCATAGAGAATTCTCGACACCGGGGTCCCGCCCTTTAGGACCAAAAGCAGATCGACATCCGAGCTGGCGGTGGACTCTCCCCGGGCGGTAGAGCCAAATAGCACTATACCTTCGAGGGGAAGTTTAAGAGCCAGGAGTTGCCGCACTAACGGAGAAACCGTTGGTGAATTAGGCTCCGACCCCAGCCTTCGCCGGCAAACTTCGTTCAGCGAGATTCCTTCTTTTTGGCTGCACCATTTAAGGGCTTCATGAAGCTCCTGCGGCACGCGCACAATGAATTTTCCCGATGGGCGACTCATGCCTCTATAGTATCATAGTATCAAGTGTTTCGGTGATCGCATTTACGGGAAAAAAGTTAACAATTCTGTATATTTCCCTGCTGGCGGGGTGGAGTTTCGAGCGGACACGGAGAAAAGGGAAGGCCCAGGTACTTTGAGCACCTGGGCCTCTTTCAAACCTGCCACCACTGGCGGGCATTCCAACCGCAACGATTCGCTACAGATAGAAGGTATAAAGGGTCATTTCCTTCCAGCGTCTAATCCACCTTTTTCCACCTATCACTGTAGATCGACCGTATGGAGAGATTCTCGGCTGGCGCATACTGCAGGTATTCCCCCTAATTTTGGCCTCATAGGTTGGTTAATGTTTTGCAATAAGTCGAGGGTGCTGGGGGGGCAGAATGAGAAATTTGATTTGGCAGTTTTCATCCGTTTTTTTGCTATTCGTTGGCCAAACGCTGTTTGCCGGTGAACCTCTTGCTCATTCCGCGGTAAATCAGAAGTCTTCTCCACAGACCTATAAAGCCGAAGTGAGTTCCCCAAGTGACTTTTTATTTGAAGATCAATTGGCTCGCGATCAGACGTTGCAGCGGCCGCTGCGACTAAAACAGCAACGAATCGATGCCAATCAGCAGCGGATTTTTTCTGTGGTGAGAAATGATTTTGAAAAGACTATCGGAGAGCTATTTGCCTTGGTCAGTTGTTCGGATAGCCCATCAGAAAGGAAAAAAAATTCCGCATGGTGCAAGGCTAACGAGACAAAACTTGGCCAATTCGTGGATAGAGTTATTAACCACGATGGTTTTAATTGGAGTCCGAACAACAAGGCTCTGCTCGAGCGGGCCATTTTAATCGATGGCACGGGAAGCGCCACGGCGCTGGTCTTGCGCACGTTACCGCAACACGCGGTTACCGAGCCGCTGGTGAAGGCTTTTCTTGATTTTCTGAAGCGAGACGAAAGCGGCTATATGGTGGAGGAGACGAAGCTAAGAATTCTGGACGCCATTGATCGTCCCATGACTTCTGAAAATCCCCACGCAGTTTGGGCAACCGGGCTGAGTTTACCGATTCAACCTGGGTACCCTTGGCAGATTTGGGAACCAGTCCTTAAATTGACCTATTCCGGAAACAGTAAGTTGGCATTCGCCGCACACGAATGCATTCGGCGTGGCCCCAGCCCCACTATTCCCAAAGTAATGCAGGAGGGTTTGGTGTCGGGTTCGCCTGGCCCAGGGATTCACCGTCCGTTGACTCATGATCGCGGCGAAGCAACCGTCGCCGCCAAAATCAAAGATCCTGCGAGAGCCTTTGAAAAAGCCCGAATCCCCAGCACTCCGGAGGAGCTTGCCGAATACAATAAAAGACTGACGGCTCTAAAAGAATGGTTAACGCACTTGCGGGAACGGCATGAAAAGTCCTCATTACCAGTGAGTTCGCATTACGAAGATGAATTGAGTAGCAGGGCCAATGCCGTGATGCACCATCCGCTCTTTGACTGGTCAACGGGGGTGAAAGGGCTGCTCCGCAGGGCCATTGAGGAAGACCCGGCGGGGTTTGCTACGAGCGACATTCTTGCGCAGACGCCGCAGGAACAGATGAGTCCGGGAATGGTGCATGCCGCACTCGCTTTTCTCGGCCGCGAAAGCAATGATACGTTTTCTCAAATCCACAAAACCAAACGCTTAATATTGGACGGCATCAACAATTCAGAACCCTTTCAATACCAGTACGTTTCCGAGATACGCATTCCATTGGCGCCGGATAGCAGTCCGGAAAATTGGGATCCGATCATTCGATTGCTAACCAAAGGCAAGCAAGACTTCCACTCGCCAGCCGTGCGTACGCTCGTCCGCACCGGCTTTGCGGTCAACCCCTTCGCCTCGGAGTGATAGTTTTGTCACTGGCCTATAAATTGGCATTTAAAAGCAAGGGAAGGGATAGGCAGCATTAGCGGCCATTTCCTTCCACCGTCTAATGGCGGTAAATTTAATTAAGGGCAATAATTGCCCCGAAACGCCGACTGACGCGGCGTTAGGGCCGCGGACCTCTTTTTGCGGAAGTTACCTTTTATTTCCCCCGTGTTACCATTTCCTAGATCGTAAAAGAGCACCGATTTGATGGGGCAGAACGCAATTCAAAGGATCCGGTCTGCCGACGCCGCCAAAGCGAGGCAGTACCCCTCTTCAGGAAAAACAATGACTTTTCTTAATACGCGCATTCTCTGTTTACTAGTTGCACAAACAAACGCCGCCGTCTTGCTGGCGCAGGAAAAGTGCGCCTACTGGCACAACGCTAAACGACAGTTTGTTATTACGGACGCAGAGCAGGCCAAAGGGCTAAAACGATTTGAGCGGTCCGCAGCTGACCTGACATTGCTGATTTCTGAGATGCCATGCGAACGCCGGAAAGAAGCAGCCGATAAGTCGCACCGACTACTTAAAATCATGCCAGAGTCGGATAAAGTCATGACCGAGTCGAGTAACCTCATGACACGGCGGGGTAAAACCTTTTCACGGTCGGGCCATCCTTTGATCGTTGACGGTGGGGTGTCAGCACTAGAGTTCCAATGCAACAAAACCGAATCTGGGGAGTTGGAACCCATTGAAGGCACCTCCTCAAAAAACGGCATTCCTTGCCGATGGATTGATTTCACGAGCGGGGACTTGGGTAGTACACGCCCATTTATTGTAGCTACGAAAGACCTGCTGGAACCGACTACAGTGTCGAAACTCAAACGCGAAATCAAAGCGGGGGAGAACGTATTGGTCAAAGTGCTCTCTATTCAAAACTATGCGATTTACGAGGAGGTTACCGTTTCTCGCCGAATAGAAAAATGCTTAGCATCGACGAGCGGTGGGCTATTTGGACAAAAAGGTAATGGTTACGACCCGATGGATTTCTACTACGTGCCTAGCAAAGCGTGGGAGCGATTCCCGACTCGCGCCAAAAAAGGCGACCGCGTGCTCGCGCGGCCGGCGGGGAAAAACTTAACGGAATGGATCCAAGCCCGTTTTGAAGGGACGTCCTCTAAGGATTCCTATCGCGTGAGTTTTCAATACCCTGGTGAATCGATATCAGGGGTAGTGTCCCGAAACGAGATTTCCCCCATGCCTAAAGGGGTGAGTAATGCCATTGCCGACTCAGATCAGATCAAGAAAGGCGATCCGCTCTTTGTTACTTCGCTAAATGGCGAGTTAACCAGTTACAGCAAAGGTGATGCAGAATTCCGACCTTGTTTTGAAATGGCGCTTTATGGGAGCGGACAAAGCTCTGCCCGATTCGAGGGTAACGAATTTTATGAGATCGCCGGAGTGCGGAATTAGTTTAAAAAGTGCCCGGCTAGCGCCGGTCACTCGTGAGGCAACGCACTTTTGCTCTTTCGGAGCAGGCCACCGATCGCATGTTTTCCGGGCGTCTCACGGTGTACCACTCGCTCTTCACTGTTTCGCAAAGAATATCCGCGGCACCGCTACCGCTCCGATTGTGACGCGGCAAAGAAGTGTCAAAAAATTAGTCATTCTTGTAGTAGGGGGGCGCACCGAGTGCGTCTCATTTTTGTCTTCAGACAAGCTGAAAGGCACCTTTCAAGATTACATTTAGCGCTTTGTTTTTTTTGCGGGAGATAGCAGCGTATAGAGCAGATCCACTGCGTGCTGCGCGCATTCAAAAGCGCGTTTTCCGTCGGCCAGCGAGTACCCTTCGGTGGGATCGAAGTCATCCGCTCCATAGAAGGCCATTTCGCGTTCTCTTCTTAGCCAGTGGTTGGCAGAAGCTAGACTTTCTATTGCCTTGCGGTGCCCTTCTCCGAGTTGGGAAATGGAGTCCTTTAGCTCGGCGGCTACATCGTGCCGGTGAGGCGGGTCGATAAGGGCAATACGTAAAATTCCCTTGGATGAAAGCTCCACAATTTCTTGGGCTTCGCGAACGACATCTGAGTAGTTTTTATCGTCCATTAAAACTTGTAGAGCCCGCAAACGGCTTTGGCATTTTTTGAGGTAGGCGTTGGGTAGATCTTTAGGCGACATCTTTTAGCACCAAGGAGAAATTTATTTTAGATAAAAGCCGTTCTTGAGTGGAGTACTTCCAATAATGAGTGCCACCAAAAGAAGCGACTTTCACGGCCCCATTACGGCTCCTCCAGCTCTCTACTTGCTCCTTCAAGGCCGAGAAAAAACCACCACGGTCGTAGATAGCAACGTGTTCCTCCGGCATATCGAGCAGAAGAGTGTCGATCGATAGACGTGGGGCCAAACGGCGCACCACTAAGGATACTCGCTGCGCCCAATCAATTGCCCGGGTTTGCCTGTCCCAGTACTGCCAAATATCCTGGCGAGAAAAAGGCTCCGCTTTGCCGAGCCAAACGATAATATCAACGTCACTCTTTTCGCCCGCTTCGCCGCGAGCTACCGAACCAAAAAGTTCGACCAAGCGCACTCCAGGGTGAGCGCCGAGAACACTCCGAATGGTTTCATGAATGGTTTTGTTAGGGGGCAATCCCGAACGGGTCGAACGGCCCTCGGTGCCTCGCGTGTAGCGGGTATGAGGAGCGTGCCCTTGCTTTTCGAGTAGCCCTTGGTTGCAGAGCGTTTTGAGGTGCCGGTGTAGGGCTTGGGGGGTAATCCCAAGGCGCGTAGCCAGAGCGGAGGCCCCCAAAGCTCCTTCTTTATCAATTATTGCGAGTAGTTGTAATTTTGAGCCCGGCTTCATGTTTATAGTTTACTATAAACTACATCCGCAGAAAAAACTGGGTTATTTTTTCATTGGGCTCGGCGCATGGAGCGAATCATTCACCGTCATAAAAAATTCTTAAGAATCTCGTGGTTTGACCATTTTTGTCGGGATGGGAAGCAGATAGACGTTTGGCCCCAATACCTTAGGGCCTATCGGCACGGCCCTTAATTTGCACACTCAGGGCGCGGAGTTCGTTTTTCGCTTGGGTGGGCAGGGGCATGACACTAATTCGTTCAACAATAGTCTTTTCCGTGGTGGCTGTTTCGGCGTGGGTTTTCACTATAAGCCTTTCGGTCCCCGGTGACCGACAGCCCGCTAAAACGGGAGAGGCGGTCGTCGCCGGGCTCAAAGTCTGTCTTACCGCCATGGGCGAATTAGCTAAACGTTCGAATCCGGGGCCGTACTTAAGTCGAAAAATCTGGCCCGCCGAAGGCATGACCTCAGAACAATACCAAGCGTTAGCCGGCAAAAACATAACCACCTATTTTGAAGACGGAGTCACCCCCGAAGCGGGCGAACAATTAAAGAACGACCTTCTCTCGGTTGCCGATAACTTTGCCCGTATGCATCTCTCATCAGGAAAACTCCGCCGGGTTGACCAAGTAAAAAACGAGTTGGTTCAAATCGTTGACTATCTCGTGAGCCAAAAAGACGTACGATCCATTGGCGACAAGACGCTCGAATCACTCTTTTTAGAATACCTTCGCAACGTAAGTTCGCCCGATCTTGCCAAGGGTCCGAGCTGGATCAAATGGAGCACTCAAAAATTGGTTCGGGCTCCCGTCACGATAGCAACCGGAGCTCTGGCAATCGTGATGAGCCAAGCGGCTTGGAACATGAAGAACATAATGTATGAAACAACAGATTTTGTGAATACGCCGATTCGGACCAACGTTAGTCGTTATACCAATACCAATTTGGGTTGGATTGGCGTGCGCATGCAAATGGGGCTAACGCAAATTCAGCAGAGCATTGAGATTAAAGGGAAGATGGCCCTTGAAGTAGATAAAATGGATGCCGCGTCCGTTAAATTGGCTGCCGCCAAGAAGTTTCAAATTGAAGGAGCGTCGGTGGAAGAGGCAAAAAAAATGTGGCTCAATGCCGAACAAGCCTTTTTGGAATACCGCAACGAGCTAAATTCAATATTACCGGACAACGTTGCAGTGGGAAGAAGCTATTGGAATACCGCCATGGTTAATATCCCACTCACGTTCACTACGGCCCTTAACACCTCAAAATCTCAAATTACCGCTTTCGAAGACCGTATTTCAAATCTAAGTCATAGAAAAAAAGTAGACAGTATTTTATCTGAAGAAGACGAAAAATTGCTGGCCGACTCTTACGTAGATTTAGAAATGGCAAAACGCCAAATGGGGACAATGCTTTCGTTACTTAAAGTTTATCAGGCGTTCTATCCCGAACATTCACGCCCAACTTGGACCGGAGACCCCAAACAGAAAAATCCCTATATGACGGGTTATGCTTCAATCATGGACGGCTTGGGCATAGAATACTATTCCACCCAATACGTGCAAGAACTCAGACAGCAAGTGACCGCGATGGGGCATCAATTGACTGGCGAAAACCCGGATGCTTTGGCAAATCGTAAAATTGAAATCGAAACTAAATTGGCCTCGTTTAACCCCTAGTGGGGGGGAGGCATAGAAGAGACGGCTTTTACGCAAGTATTCACTCCGCTTTCTCTGACAAAGCATGGTATTTGAGGATACATTTTTAACTGAGGTATCCATGCGACTATTCGTTCTTTCGTGCCTGATTTTGGTTTCCACCCAGCCGTGTTTCGCCGAAGCCCCCCAGCCTTTGGTGGTGCGGGCGACTTTTTCTGCCGCATCGGCGACGGTAGCGCCCCCTCCGGTCTATCAACGGGCCGTAACCCCGCAAGAAATTGAGCGTTGGAAAAATGAACTCGTGTCTTACCTGCGTAATTCAGAAGTGCGCGACGTCTTAACCGGCTACGAGGGAACTCAATTTCTCAAGACGGTAGACACCTCACTTAAAGGCGACTCGCAGTTGCTTCGTCAGCTGACCGACTTCGCCCGTGAAAAGACTTTGGATATTCATCTGGGGCTGTTCGACACCATCAGCTTAGAGTCGTTAAAGCGTGAACATCAGATTTCTGGTCCGTTTTCAGTTGATTTCACGGTGCCGCGCACCGAATTCAAACTGGCCATCAAAGAAGTTCTTTACACCGCCGGCTATCTCGATGGTTTGGGTGACCTCCTTTCCGCCGCGCTTAGGGCCCATACCCCCGCCGACGTAAAACTTGGGACTCGCGCGATTGTTAAAAGGGCGGCCTCATTGAAAGTAGCCGTGAACTCCTTTCGCAAGGCCAGCGATTTTTTGATCACTGGAAAACTAAAGGATTTGGACGAGAAGGACTATATGGAAGAGGTCGGTCCCGCCGTTGATAAGTATTTGACCGATGAATTAGAGACCTGGGCGCGGCTCTTTTGCGTGACCACCGAAAGGTAAGCGCACTAGAACTCGAAGCATTTACGGACTAGGATCTTATGGCGTGAGTTACACCGTGTTTTTAAGTCTGGATTACCTCGAGTCCATCATCGGCAAAGACGCCGCAAGCCGTGCCACCGCTCTAGCGGTGACGTTTTTTGGCAAAGAATTTAGGCCCTCTAAAAAGAATCGGGATAACTTTCACCAGCGATAAAGCATTCGCTCTTTATTTGTGAAAAGTACAGATAGAGCATTGTGTCAATTTTATGAAACTGCTACTACGGCGAAATGAAGACAAATTCACTGTTCTTAATTTCGTTCGCATTATTGATTTCGTTGCGCGCCTTCGCCGCCGACTTTACCAGCCCGTTTGGTGGAAAAAATTTCAGCATTGATCGCAGTATCAAGCTTGCAAAAATGGCGGACAACGATGTGCGCCTAAAGCAAATAAACGAGTGGGGAGTTGAGGTAGTTTTCGCGGATGCGCCGGATTTTAAGAAGGCAATTTTTCTGGATGGGAAAGAGGTGCCGAAGGCAGATGTGGATTTGATACGCGAGTCCTACGCATCCGGACAAGAAGAGGGTCTCAGGGCTGCAGCATTCTACCTGCACAATAAAGTTGGTTTCCTTGCTACTAAAGGCAAAGTTCTGGAAAGGCCTTTTGATGGCAAGGCCTTTATGGTGGTGAACACTGAGGTCAAGCCGCTTAAAAGTTCAACGCTGGTGCACGAATTTCTACATCACGAACGACAGTTAGCAAACTTTGACGAAGCCACTCTGAAGTCGGTTGGAGTAGACAAAGAGTTGTGGAGTGACGAAAAAATTAAAGCTTCGCTTCTGAGAGACAGTTACCTCGCCATGGCGAAACTTGAAATCCCAGAAAAAGGAATTCTTCTCGATTCGGAGACCGCGGTAAAAGAAAATGAAGCGCTAATGAATGCCGTTCTTAGAGTCGGGCATTACGTCCTGGCCCAAAAGTTTATCCACACGGTTGAAGAGCTGGATGTCCACGCAGCAACCATGGCTAGCTTCGAAGAGGCGAAGGCGGCAATTGAGCTGGGGCAAGAGGGAATCGCGATGATGGTTCATATCGCTCTTCTGGGGAAACGTGCCGAAGCGGTCGTCCCCCCAAATATACTTAAAGCGGCGGCCTATGGAGACGCTTTAAGCAAAACTGCGAAATACCATCTCGATTTTTATAAGTTTTACAAAGCTCGCACTGAACTTCTCGTGCCTAAGTTCGCAACTTATTTCAAGAGCAGACCAGAGCTGGCCAACGAAACTAAAAAACTTTACGAGAAGTTAGGAAAATAGCGTTACGCCTCAATGGATAGGCGCTATTACCGCATGATTTTTCATCGGCTCGATCCGGGTAAGGCGAGTTATGCGACGTTAGGTGAATAATCTGCCCGAAAAACCCGCGCTAAAGGCGCTAGACTTGGGCGCGGCTCTTTTGCGTGACCACCGAAACGTCAGCTCCCTAGAACTCTGGGTGTTTACAGACTAATATCTTACGCGTGAGTTACACCGTAGAAAACATTCCGTTAATTCTTAAGCCCCTCTTTTGGGCTTATTCCCATTTCGTGGCCGGCCTTCTTTATTCCTACATTCTATTGATTCGGGCCACGTGTCGAATCTCCAGAGAGGGTATGGAGAATCTAACCCATTCCCCCAATCACATCTTGGCAATGTGGCACCGCGAAAATCTGCCCGCTTTTTGTGCCGACATATTTCGCATTACCCATAGCCCGTTTTGTCTTTTGAATCATCCCACTTGGTACATGAAACCGATTCATCTCGTTTTGTTTCGCTTAGGCGTTAAACAACTGGTTCTGGGCTCAACTGGGTTCAATGGAGTGAAGGCAGCTGATCGCGTCATTGAAAAGCTAGCCCAAAAATTCAGCACTTTTATTAATCCGGATGGGCCGGCCGGTCCGCCCCACCTTTTGAGAAAAGGCGTACTTCATATGGCTCGGCAATCGGGAGTGCCGGTCATTCCGGTCCAAATTCGAGTCAGCCACGAATGGGTCGCCTTTTGGACGTGGGATGGAAAGCGTTACCCATTGCCGGGTTCTCGTATCGTTGTCCAGGTAGGGGCCCCCCTCAACGTGAACCACGAAAACTTTGATTTTTTAGTTACCGAGTTGCCAAAACTCTTGGGCAGCCCTCGCGCTCGAAAATAGGTTTCGCCTTCAATTGGCACTATGATTGCGGCATGGCTCGTCTACGCGGTTTTACGGTAGAAGGGCGCAATCTAGCCAAAACAGCCTTAGTCTGGTGATCATGGTATCTAGCCCGTCGAGGTCGAGGGGCTTGGAGAGAAAGGCGTTTGCCCCTAACGCGTAAGTATCAGAAATATCTCGATCGGCACTTGAAGTGGAGAGTATGATTATGGGGATTTTCATGAGGGCCTGATCTGATTTGATCGCTTTTAATAACTCCCGGCCGTCCATTCGGGGAAGATTCAGATCAAGTAAAATTAGCTTAGGGAGTGACGGTTCAACCTGTTTCGATCGCTTAGCCAGCTCCGAAATAGCTTCAATACCGTCGCGCCAAACTCTCAATTTTCCATTCTTGAGCTTATCTCCCAGAAGCGTTTCGAAAAGGAAAGAGTCGGCGAGATTGTCCTCGATTAACCAAACCTCGCGAACCGGGCCGTTCTCACATTCGTTCACAAATTTGCCTCTCGTTGTGTTTCGCGTCGTGCCAGATTTGGCAGTGGAATAACCGAGCTTCGCTTCGGGCCGGGCAGTGTAAAATGGAATGTGCTGCCTTTTCCAGGCTCACTTTCTACCCAGATTTGCCCGCCGTTTTGCTCAACTATCTTCTTGCAAACCGCCAGACCAATTCCGGTGCCGGGATAAGCCTCGGGGCTATGTAGCCGCTGAAAAAGCACAAAAATTTTGTCGAAGTACCGCTCCTCAATTCCGATACCGTTGTCGCGAACAAAGTAGCTGATTTTTCCTGAGGCAGAACGTTTACTGCCAACGGTGATTTTGGGCCGTATTTTACCCGCGTATTTGATTGCATTGCTTATTAGGTTTTGAAAGACCTGAGCTACCTCGGCCCGGTCGGACATGACTTTCGGCAAAAGCTCAACCGTGATTTCAGCTCCGCTTTCGATAACGGCCGAATTTAAATTTGCCAACACCTCTATTATTAACTGGTTTAAATCCGTCTCTTTGGTTTCCTTCTTGTTTCCGGGTAATCCGATTTTAGAAAAAGCCAACAAATCGTCGATGAGGCTATACATTCGTTTTGCTCCCTCTACGGCATTTTGAATATACTGCTCGGCCCCCGCCTCGAGCTTCCCCTCGTGCAGTTTCTTGAGCAATTGAAGGTACATGGTAACCACTCTGAGCGGCTCTTTTAGGTCATGGGAAGCAACGTAGGCAAAGCGAGCCAGCTCGTCATTCGATTTTAATAGTTCGTTGGTTTGAGTTTCTAACGCCTGCATCGCCCGTTTAAGTTCCATCTCGGCAAGTTTACGGCCCGTAATATCGAGGGCAGAACCCATCAGGCCAAGGTAAGTTCCATCCGCCAAATAACGGGGAGTTCCGCTCTCCAAAATCCAACGGTATTCTCGATCGTGCCGCCGGAGGCGGTATTCCATTTGATAAGAATTTCTTGTTCTGATGGCGCGTTGATAGACGGCCCGAGTGGTATCGGCGTCTTCCGGATGGACCCCGGCAAGCCAACTTTCTCTAGAATCTGACCGTTCGCTCTGTTCTTGAAAATCATTCCACGCTTTGTTGAAAAAAACATCTCCGTTTACTTCCGAAGTGCACATCATGATGGGCGATGTATCCACAATATTCTGAAAACGATTTTCTTTCTCGTTCACTTCAGCCTGAGCTCGTTTAAGAAAAGTGAGGTCCTCACAGACCGCTACGACTGATGTAGGTGTGCCGTTCGAATTGCGCAATGCCGAAACAGTATTATTCACCCAAACCACCGCACCGTCTCTGCGCAGATACCGCTTTTCAATACAGTAAGGGGTTCCTTGCGAAATACAGGCTTCGAACTCACGCACATTGAGGTCCAGATCATCGGGATGCGTCAGGTCGTGTGCCCGCATTCTTAGTAATTCCTCACGCGACCAGCCCACGATTTTACAAAATTGGTCGGTAACGAAAATAAAATTGCCGATCAAATCTACCTGGGCGATGCCGCACGGGGATTGCTCGAAAATGGCGCTTAGCCGGGCCTCGGTATCAGAGAGTTCGGAGGTCCTTAATTCTACTTGGCGTTCAAGATCCGCACGGGATCGTTTTAGTTGGGTGATATCGCGGCTGACGATATTCAACGAAGATCTGCCTCCAGAAAACTCCGACTTTCTCGTTAGTTTTACCGTTGATTCCAAAACTAAAATTGAGCCATCCTTAGCGCATACTTTACATTCGATCACTACCGGATTTTTTTCGCCGCGGAGGACGCGATTGATGTTGTCGGCCACGATTGCCAAATCTTCTTTTTTTACAAGCCGAGCCACCCGC
>JAYSWN010000202.1:0-7097 GCA_043718025.1 Pseudomonadota bacterium | reverse complement strand
CCCGTTTTTCAAAGCTGGGTAGAGAGTCTAAAACCCGCTTTAGCATCACCGTTCCCCCAACCGACACGAACGGTTTAGGCTCGGCGTAACCTTCCTTTTTGAAACGTTCTCCCAATCCTGCCATCGGCAAAAGTAAGGTTCCCGGCGCTTTGGTTTTTGGAATGCGGGCGATTGCGGCGCCCGCAAAATAGTCGGACCAACCTTGATACTCTTCAAGGTCTTCGGGGGTTCCCCACTGTAGAAAATAAGGAAGCTCGTAAACCTCAACGGGTTGTTTGTCTTCCAGTACGAGGTTGATCGGCAGGCTGGCGTAGAATTCGCCATTGGTCTTTAAATCTCTAGCCACCGCTTTTTCGAAGTAGTGGCACAGCTTTTCACCGGAAGCAAAGTAGTACAGACCCGCCGACGCATACTCCTGCATGCGATTAGCGGTGAAGGCGCCTTTCTCTTTGATTTCTAGCGCGCGCGTGCCGTCGGTACGTAGGTAGGCGTAAAGATTGGGCCCCAGGCTATGCGGATGAAAGCCACGGTAAGCTGGCACCGAGGCAACGCATTTAGTCTGCTTCATGCGGTCGCAAAAATCGGCCCAGTCCCATTGCAACGAATAGTCGCAATAGCTCACCAGAACCGGCTTGTTTTTCTTCACGTGTTCTTTAGCCACCAGCACGGTATGCACGGGGCCTAACTTATGCGGCTCAATCTCGACAATTTTTCCGGTGGGGGCGATTCGCTTTAATACCGTTCGAAGTTCAGTGTTTTTTAAATGATCTGACGCGCAAATAAAAAGAAAGTCGGTCTCGCCCGGAAATAGGCCGACGATGTGTTCAATTATAGGGCGGCCGTCCACTTCGATGAGCGGCTTAATATTTTGGTATCCGGCGCGCACAAAGCGCGAGCCACGGCCCGCCATGGGGATAATAATTTGCATGTGATTTTTTTCTTAAAGAAGCGAGTTGAGTTCAGACCAGTTCGAGAATTCAGGAACAGAAATTTTTTTATCGGGGGCAGAACGACTATCGGCGCGCTTTCGCCAGATTGCCCGCATGCCCAACGCGGTGGCCGGTTCAATGTCGGCTTCCCAGTCGTCACCAATCATGCACACGTCTTGCGCCGGCAGCCCCAACTTTTCCAGCGCCAACTGAAAGGGTTTGGGAGACGGCTTATCTGCCCCGGCCTCTTCGGACGTCACCAGAAAGTGGGCCAACGAGTTCATGCCGATTTGGGTCAGCTTTTGAATCTGCCGCTCGGTGGTAAAATTAGTCACCCACGCGAGACGAATCCCCGTGCCCTTAAACTTTTCGAGTGTAGCCAAACACCCTTCATCGGGCTTCATGGCGGCGAAGTAGCCTTTCCAAAAAGCGTCGTGTAATTTAGTCACGAGATTCAAATCCGAAAACCCCAGCTTTTTTTCTACCAGCCGCAAAAAATACAGTCGACGGCAGTGGCTCGCCGCGTGGTCAGGGATTCTTTTGGCCACGGCCATTCGCGCCTCGTTATATTCGCGCGAGAAATCTTGCGGGTTCTTCCACGCCGGCGATAGTCGCAACAGCTCGGCCTCGCACGACAACAGCCCCTGCCTTTGGCAAGCCGGGTACTCATAAACCGTATTGTCGAGGTCGATGAGTAACGCCAAAGGAGTGGGTTGCCTCATGACTTAGCGCTCACCGGCCACGGACCGGCCCGTCACCTTTTCAACGTTAGCGCCATCTAGAGAGTCTTGGGCCATGCGCTGGACCAAACGCCGGGCGGCCTCATTTGCCGGCCAATAGAGCGGAAATTTAAATTTTGCCTGAATCTTTCCCGGTTCGGTGTGAAACGGGGTTACCAAGTCGCCGTCGATTTCGGCCTCGTAAAATCGCACGTTGAATTTAAGTCGGTCACCATTTCGTTTAGCATCGAGGCTCTGCGTGCCGCCATAAGGGGTAAGAGCAATTTTGCCACCGTTAGCAAAAAAGGTGGTTTTCAATTTATCTTCATCGGTACGTTCGGCCGGAGTGGTTGGCGGGGTAAAGAGCAGAAAGGCCATCTCTTTGCGATTTTTATCGCCAGGGTTAGGCACCACCAGCGGATAAACTTTTCGTAACTGCGGCGTATCGTTCGACAGAATAGTCATCGCGGCGAACTGAGGCACCTGCCCGGCAAGTTTGCTCCGATTCACCCCAATGGCCAACTGAATGACGGCTTGCTTCAGCTTATTCTTCTTAAGCTGGGCCGGGAGATCAATATTTTCGAACACCAGACCTAATGCGTACACTCCGGATTCTTTACCGAGTGCGATCTTCTGTAGCTGAGGGCCCACACTATAACCAATGCTACCGCTGCCGGGCGTTTCTTCGGTGCCAAAAAGTTCGGTCAGTTTTACGTTCACCTTGTCGGTGGCGTTAGGCTTGGCCGGCTCCAGCACATCGGCTTGTGCCGGCGTGGCAGTCGGCACAGTAGTGACGCCCTTTTTCGCTTCGGCCCCAAACGAAAGCACGCAGCTCCCCAAAAGGGAGGTGACCAAACCGACGGAAAACGTGGCTTTTCGAATCATGCTTCTATTTTCCCATGTGAACCTGCCGATGCTATTGCACGGCGCGTTAATTTTAGTGGAGCACTATTTCGTTCCAGATGCGATCGAAGTCTTCGGCGGTAACTTCGCTGTACCATTTCGAAGGCTGGCCTACGGTATGAATGGCCACCGTGGTGCCAACATCATTACAGAAACCTAGACAGCCGGTGCGGGTGATCCAAATTTCATTGGTCAAATTTAAATCGCGTACCTTAGTCTTTAGTGCATTAAAAAATTCGAGTCCGCCAACCCTAGAACAACAGCTCTTTGGAACAGGCTTTTCATTGATGCAGACGTTAACGTGAACCTGACATTCTAAATCGATATCTTTCATTAAATTCGCTCGAGCTTTCCCTTTTCAAAAAGGAAATCAAGGTAGCGATTCGAAAGTTTTTCGAGCAGGGAATTGCCCTTAAGCCGATCGTTTAGATTTTTCCAGTCGACGAGATCGAGCTCTTGATCTTGATTGAAGCAAGAGAATACAAAGTACTCTTTGCCTGTTTTCGGATCGACGTGCCGTTGTAGACACTGGGCACAAACCTCTTTCATCATGCATTGCATGGGGGAGTTTATGGAGCCAATGCCGATGTGTTTCTCGTTAAGAAACGGCTTTAAAACACCGTGACGAGCCGCCGTTACCGCGGCCATCATGCGATCTGAACCAATGCAGATGATGCGATCAATTTTTTGCAACGGGAACTTAGGCTTACCGCCCAAATCTCCTTTGGCGTACGAAAGCATGGCCTGCACGATATTACCGACAAAACTGATGTCCTGTGGGCGGTGGGTGGGAATGGGTTCGCCGCGATCTACCGCCCAAATCAGCTGATCGGTGACCGCTTCAATGCGTTCGGGATAGAAAACATCTTCACTGCGGCGGTAACCGGCAACGTAAAGTACTTTGCTGCCATTTTTCTTAAGCGCTTCGCCAATCGAAAGTAGCACGGCGTTGCCCAAGCCCCCACCGACGAGAAGCACGTTTTCATTTGCGGGAGTTTCGCTCGGCGTGCCGGTGGGCCCCATGACCACCACTGGTTCCCCTGGACGCAAGGCGCTTATCAAACGGGAGCTGCCTCCCATTTCGAGTGCGATCATGCTGAGCAGGTCTTTTTCTTTTTCGACGTAGGCGCCGGTCATCGCCAAGCCTTCCATCTGCAAGCGCGCACCATCCACGGCGGTGGCGGTGGTTTCGTAATTTTGCAGACGATAGAATTGACCTGGCTCAAACTTACGAGACACATAGTGTCCCTTAACGATCACCTCAACGATGGTTGGCGTGAGGCGGTTCAATTTAACCACTCGAGGAATCAATCGCGTGTCGAGCAAGGCCGTAAGGTCATCATACTTCTTGGTGTTCACGCCCCCTTTTTCAGCGACGTCGATCTCCGGCAGAAAAAGTTTTTTTACCTCTTCGAACCCGTGCTTTGCCGAGGCCATCGCCTTAACCACATTACCGGCGTAATCGGGATGGTTGTCGCCGTAGTAGCTTACGAATTTGCCCTCAGACTCGTACGAAAGAAAGAAGCCGCGCTCACCGGGCTTTGCCGCCACCAGTTTTTTCACTCCGCCGGCTTTGCTTTCAATGCGATGGCTCTGGAAGAAGTTCTTTTTTGCATCGAGTTTAAACGTGCCCGGAAATTCACGCTCATAAATCGTATTGGGACTGGTACCGGCGGCCACCATTACCGACTTAGCCGGTAGCGTTACCTCTTCGCCGTTGCCCCGCTTAAAGCGGAGGCTTTCGACCGCACCGTACTTATCGCGATTGGCTTCGAGCGGGGTCATGTTCTCAATAACGTAGATGCCCTCTTCAAGCGCTTTAGCCACCTCTTCATGGTTCAAACGGTAAGCGGGCGAATCGGTAATCTTCTTACGGTACGCCAGCGAGACGCCTCCCCACTTGCGAACCAACGCGATGAAATTTGGCTTGCGCCGCTCTTTTTCGGCACTGCGACGTTCTTCTCTCACCGCCCGGCCGTGCTCCAAGAAGGTAGTCAGCGTTTCCCGCTCTTCCTCGTCACACATCTCCCAGCACTTTTCTTCACCGAATTCACGCGACAGAACTTCGAAGCGTTCGAGCGCTTTCTCCACTTGGCCGGGATAGTAGGCGAGCAGTTCGGTGGCGGTGTCTACGGCGGTAAGTCCCCCGCCAATCACCACGGCCGGCAACCTAACCTGCAAGTTCGCCATCGATGATTTTTTAAATGCCCCGGTGAGCTGCAGCGCCATCAGAAAATCGCTGGCTTTGCGAATGCCGCGAATTAGGTTGTTTTTAAGGTCAATGATGGTTGGCTTACCGGCGCCCGTGGCGATAGCCACGTGCTGAAAGCCAAGTTCCCAGGCGTCTTCAAGGTTGATGGTTCCCCCAAAACGGATACCGCCAAACACCTTAAAGTTGGATCGACGAAGCAAGGTCAAGTAGATCACGCTCAAAAAGTTTTTATCCCAACGTACGGTGATGCCGTACTCGGATACGCCGCCAAAACCGGTGAGCACGCGATCGTCTAATTCTTTTTTTAGATCGCCAAAATTGGCGATGGGTTTCGGAAAGGCTTTTCCCTTACCGGTTAAAAATGGATCGATTGGCTCGAGCTTGAGCGCGTCAATGCCCACGACCCCAAACCCTTCGTTCGCCAAATAGTGCGCCAGCGTGTAGCCGGCCGGACCAAGGCCAACCACGAGAATGTCGACCCCGTTATAAGGCAGGGCGTGCGGTCGCTGGCGGTTAAGCGGATTAAATCGGGTGAGCAGGCTGTAAATCTCAAAGCCGTAAGGCATGGCGAGTACATCGGTAAGCACCGCGGTTTCATTCTGCGGAATGTTTACCGGGTCCTGCTTCTGGAAAATGCAGCCCTTCATGCAATCATTACAAATGCGATGACCAGTACCCGGACACATCGGGTTATCGAGCATGATCATGGCCAAGGCGGCAATCACTTCACCCTGCTTGCGCAGCAGGTGCATCTCAGAAATCTTTTCGTCTAACGGACAGCCGGTCAGATCAATTCCGAGTGGGTTTTTTTTATAGCTACCGTCTTTTTCGGTGAAGCCGTGCGAGCAAGTGTCTTTTTCGCGCTCGTGACAGTAGATGCAATAGTCGATCTCGCGTAACACCTCTTTGGGTGACATGCGCGCATCGGTAAGCTTAAAGCCATCGCGTAAACGCAAATCGTGGGCAGGCCCTTGGCGCTTTTCGGGTAACGAAGGATCGGAAACTTCCATCGCCACCAAATTGGCAAAGTCTAGCTTGTTGGGGCGCACAAAAGAGGCCCAGCCGGCAATCTTCTTTCGTCGATTCTTATCGACGTAAACCTGAACGCACCACTCTTCGATGGCGGCCAACGCGGTGGAGATTCTCTCGGCAACCGAGCCAGCGGCAAAGTGCGAACATAAGTGTTGAACCCGTACCTGCTCGTTAGATTCTAAAGCTTGAGTCTTAAGTTTCTTTTCGCAGTCGACAAGAAAAAGCACGACTTCGGCAAAGAGCAGCTCTTGCTCCACTCCCGAACGAGGGGGCTCGTTGGCCAATATGCGGTTTACCGTCTCTTCGAGCTTCTGAAAGGTTTCGATGTCGGCAGCCGCTTCGCCGAATCGCTTAAAAACCCGAATGTTTAAAAAATCGCGTTTCAACCGAAAAATCGGCTGCGTATCTTGGGTGACCTGGCGGAAACGATTGACGTGGTTGGTGACCTGAAACAGCTTGGCGATGTAATCACCCACCTGTTTAGCCACCTCGATCAGAAGTTCGGACTGCTCGGGAGGCTTAAGGCCTTCGGGTTGGCGGTAGAAACGATCGCGCAGCCCTTTGCTGCTAGCGTCGGCGCTTTTCCAAAACTCTTCATGCAGCTCCTTTAAACGCGCCGGAGCGTAGAGATCGGCAAAGTGAAACCCCGAAATGCCGAGCGGCATGCCTTGAAGATCATTGGAGAGTGTCGAGTTGCCTTGCGAAGACATTAATTTCCCTGAGATTTCTGCTAAAAATTGGCCATTAGATATACCGCAACTTCCCCAAGCGTCAAAGCCAGCTTAAAGAACTTTACTCAGCTGCCGATACATTCGCAAAATAGCATTGAATGCCTTTTAAGAACGAAGGCTTAGCTTTTCATTTTTTTGGAGACGTTTTTCATCGTTTCGGCGAGTTTACTGGCGCCTTTGGCGGCCACCTCGATACCTCGGGACGTAGCGTCGAGCCCCTGACCGATGGTCTCCTTGTTCACTACCTTGGCGGCCTTCTCGATAACCGTCTTGCCGGTGGAAACCCCTTTTTGAATGGCCCCTTTGGCCGCGCCCGCTGCCGAGACCACGTCTTTACTGACCTGCCCCGCTTTTTTTCCAAGATCTTTCGCCCCGTTCAACAAATTCTGAAATTTTTCTTTGCTCATATTTATTGTGATTACCCCTGAATGGCCGAAACCCCTGCCCCGGCCGGACGAATAATGTCCAAAAGCTGCTGAAAGCCTTTCATTACCCGGCGAACCACGTCTTGCGACTTGGTTTGACTAGGCGTCCGCCCTTTTTCGCCGGTTATAACCGTGATGGTCTTCTT
>JAYSWN010000201.1:0-7114 GCA_043718025.1 Pseudomonadota bacterium | reverse complement strand
TGATCGCTCAGCGCTGCATAGGCCGGTAGTGACATCTTAGCCGGAATTAATCTCACGCGAGGGCGTAGCTCGGTAGGAATGGCCTCAAACAAACGATTACCAATTCCCACGTCCACATGCCCCGCGCCGATCAAAAGCGAAACCCCGTCCTTTAGCAAACGGATCACCAGATCAACTTGATAGGCAAAGGGCAAACGCGTGTACGGGCTTGCGGTATCAGTATTCATCAAAACAATCGTACGGTCGGCAGGAAAACCCTCAAGAAATTGAGCGGCCTCTTCAAAAGCCGAATCGACCAGCCTTACCCCTACGCCCGCAAGTGGCGTAAGCCGCCGCGGAGCGGCCACTTGACCCAACAGTTCGTGTACAAAACGGTGGTACTGAAAAGCAATATGGTTGACCTCGGTGGCCGTGCCCTCGTTGCGAACCATGGTGGCGGCGTGGGTGGTAAAGTCGAAAACCGGTCCCGACGCTTTGGATAGATCGCCGGCTGAGAGAAAGGGATTAATGTTGATGCACAGGTCGTAGTTTCCCTTTTTTATCAGCTCGCCCACGTTTTTGAGTTCCGAATCTGGTGCAAAAACTCCGCCCGAATAAAGCGCCAGAAAGTGGCTGATCTCGGGGTTGCCTTCGATCAAGGGCATTACTGATTTGTTCGCCACGAAGTCAATTTCGGCATCGGGAAAAAAATCGCGTAACGCCGTAACTGCAGCCTGCGCCATCACCGCATCACCAATGTGAATGTCGGGGTGCACCAGAAAGCGGCGAAACGTGCGCACCCGTTTCAAAGAGCTTTGATTTTTCTTTTTGAAAAAAAACGACACCAACGGATTTCCCACGATGAAACGGATGGGAACGTCGAGCAACCGGCGGCCGAGACGAGGAAAGTAAGTCGTCAGTAAGCTGGTCCACGAAAAAAAAATCGCCTGTACGGGGTTTCTCATAGAGAATCGACTAACTTTGATGGCGCCCTTTAGGTTTAGCAACAAATAAGTAAATTCTGTCGCGTCAAAGGCTCCGATACGGTATTTTTAGCCGATGATCTTTGGACTTCTGAGGGCGTTTAAGAAATATGACCCGGCGGCTAAGAGCCTGGTTGAAATTGCTCTACTCTACCCCGGAATCAAGGCCCTTCTTTTTTACCGCTTGGCGCACTTTTTTTACCGCGGCTCAGTGCCTTTACTCCCCCGCTTTATTTCTGAAGTGGGACGCTGGCTGACCGGAATTGAAATTCATCCCGGTGCAAAAATTGGCCACTCCTGCATCATCGATCACGGCATGGGGGTGGTTATCGGCGAGACCGCGGTCATCGGCGATAACGTAATCTTATACCAAGGGGTCACGCTCGGCGGCACCAGTTTAAAAAAGGGGAAACGACACCCCACAATTGAAAACAACGTGGTTATCGGTGCAGGCGCCAAAGTGTTGGGAGACATCGTAGTGGGAGAGGGCTCCCGCATCGGCGCCAACTCAGTGGTAGTGGAATCAGTGCCTCCGCAGTCGACCGTGGTAGGCATCCCGGGTAAAATTCTAAATATTGGAATTGAAAAAGGGCACGAACTCGATCACGGAGCTTTGAAAGACCCGTTTATTGCCCAAGGCATTTAAACCAAAAAAGACGGAACAACGGACTCCAGCCATGAAAATTTATTCAGACATCACCAAAACTATCGGCCACACCCCTTTGGTACGCTTGCACCGCATCGGCGCCGGTTTGCACGCCGAGGTTCTTTTAAAGCTCGAATTTTTTAATCCGCTTGGCTCCATAAAAGACCGCATTGGCCTGGCCATGATCGAAGCCGCCGAGCGCGAAGGCAAAATTAAGCACGGCACTCAGATTATCGAGCCCACCAGCGGAAACACCGGCATCGCGTTGGCCTTTGTTTGCGCCAGTAAAGGCTATTCGTTAACGCTGGTGATGCCCGAAACCATGTCGGTCGAGCGGCGCTCGTTGCTTTTGCTGCTGGGGGCCAAAGTGGTTTTAACTCCGGCGGCGATGGGCATGCCGGGGGCAATTGGCAAAGCACGCGAGTTGGTCGAAAAAACTCCCGGCGCCTTTTCGCCGGGCCAGTTCGAAAACCCAGAAAATCCGCAAATTCACCGTGAGACTACGGCGCTAGAAATTTGGAATGATACGGATGGAAAAGTAGACGTCGTAGTGTCGGGCGTGGGCACCGGAGGAACCTTAACGGGAATTGGCGAAGTGCTCAAAAAGAAGAAACCCACCGTAAAGATGGTAGCGGTGGAGCCGGTTGAGTCGAGTGTGATCTCGGGCGAGAAGGCCGGACCGCATAAAATCCAAGGAATCGGCGCGGGGTTTATTCCCAAAAACTTAAACGTAAAAATTATCGATCAAATTGAAAAGGTAACGAGCGCAGATGCGGTGGCGATGTCGCGCCGCCTGATCAAAGAAGAAGGCATTCCGGTGGGCATCAGCTCCGGCGCCGCGGTGGTGGCGGCCCTTCGCCAGGCCGGATTGCCAGAAAATCGGGGCAAAGTGATTGTGGCGATTATCCCCAGCTACACCGAACGCTATCTATCGACGGTGCTGGCGGAGAAAGAGCGCGAAGAGGCGGCTAAGCTCGAGGTTTCACAGGTGGATCCCCGCTTTATGTGAGGCCACAGCCCAAACCGGGCCCTACACAGTAAATGTTTATCGAATTGAAGCGGTTAGCTATCTTTGCCCGCAAACTCGTCAGCCGCTGCCCGCGCACTGGCTGAATACAGATCTCAAAATCTGGCCGGCGGCCTGCACTTAAAAGGGGGGAGACAGCCCCTTTTTGACCAGCATTTTGAGGTAAGCAGCATGAGTAAAGTAGCTAAGTTTTTGGTTTCAGCCGTTCTGATCCTTAGCCCAGGCGGGGCGTTTTCCGATGTCCAAATACTGGGTAAACAAACTGCAGATCTCGCCAGCGTCGGTGAAACCGCTGCCAATTTAAAGGCAGGCGAATTCGTAAAGGAGGCAGGCGAATTCGTAAAGGAGGCCGGAGAAGAAACGGATCCCGAAAAACAAAAGGAGCTGCTTGAAAAAGCTATGCTTGAAAAAAGTCAGGCCTCTAAAATGGACGAGGCCGCAAAGGGTTGCCAAAAATCCGGTGACACCGCCAAAAAAAGCGACGCCATGCCAACTTCGTCTGCCCCACAATCACCTCCCCCAAAAAATGATGATAAAAAGGAAGAGCCACCTAAGGCGCCGGTGGCCGAAGCAACCCCAGCCCCAATTCCTAAAGACACGCCTTCAGTTGCGGACACCAAAGCAGAAGAACAAAGAAATAATCTCGTGGCTCAGATCGACGCTTTAAACAAAATTAAACCTTCAACCACCCGTGCGGCAGCCAAACCCGCGGTGGTAGACACTGTCACCACGACGCCACCGGCTAATCGGGAGACCTTTGCCCTTCGCCCAATCGAGGCAGAAGCAACGGCCACGCTGCAAAGCACGCAAAAAGAACAAGTGGTAACGATGGCCGAACGGTTGAAAGCAAAGGGTTCAATCCGAGCCTTGCGCTAAACCTACCGCCTATTGTTCGCGTCCTATTTTTTTCTCAAGCACAAATGCAAAAATTTGAAAAGGCGTGCGCTGCTCCATTGACCCCGCCACCCCACCAACGTTACGCTCGCTCTCTGCTTTTTGTTTGCCTGGGGGGGCCTTCTGAAATCGGCAAAGCGAATAACACGCCAAGTAAACACCTATTGGCACCGACATATCGCGCGTAACCTGCGTTATGATTTTCCGGCGGCGATAGTAGTTTTTTTGGTGGCCCTGCCTTTGTGCTTAGGCATTGCGATGGCTTCCGACGCCCCGCTGTTTTCGGGGGTGATCACCGGCATCATTGCCGGGGTAATGGTTTCGCTACTTTCCGGTTCTGAGCTCAGCATTAGCGGCCCCGCCGCAGGCCTCACCCTTATCGTCGCCATGGGCATCAAAAAGCTGGGTGGATTCGACGCCTTTTTGGTGGCGGTAGTGCTGTCCGGTGTTTTTCAGATTCTGCTTGGGTGGCTTAAAGCGGGAGCGATTGCCAGCCTGTTCCCCCACAGCGTTATCAAAGGGATGCTGGTGGCCATTGGCCTCACCATCATTTTGAAACAGATTCCGCACGCCTTGGGCGGGGCGGGCGACTTTCAAAACGAATTGGATTTTATCGATTGGTTTGGCAACGAAAGTGCCGTCACCCATATTATTTTGGCGGTTCTTTCGATGAAGGGATCTGTGCTGGCCATCACCGCCATTAGCCTACTGCTTCTGGTGCTGTGGGAAACTCCGCGGCTAAAGTCTCACCCCGTGCTTTCGCGAATTCCAGGCGCCTTGGTGGCCGTATTGTTTGGCGCCATGGTTAATCAAATATTTCACGCGGGATTTCCAGATTTGGCATTGCATGCGCATGACGGTCACTTGGTGCAGCTTCCCCTGCTGACCTCGAGCGCCAGCCTTCTCCAAGAACTAAACTTTCCCAATTTCTCGGCAATCTACAACCGAGACGTTTGGCTGGTGGCTCTTACCATTGCCGCAATTGGCAGCATTGAAACCCTGCTGTGCCTCGAATCGACCGACAAAATCGACCCGCTCCACCGCATTTCGAACCCCAATCGCGAGCTGGTGGCCCAGGGGATCGGCAATTTTCTGGCCGGTGTATTGGGCGGCATTCCCATGACCTCGGTAATCGTGCGCAGCTCCGCCAATATCTACGCCGGAGGCCGCACCAGAATGGCCGGTTTTTTCCACGGCCTAATTCTACTCTTTTCGGTGCTGGCGCTGCCGTGGCTGCTTAATCACATCCCCTTAGGATCCTTGGCGGCGGTTCTGTTAATGGTGGGTTACAAACTGGCTCACCCAAGCCTAATCATTAAAACCTATCGCGCCGGGAACGATCAGTTCGTGCCCTTCGCGGCGACAATCGTAGCCATTTTATTTACCGATCTGTTGAGGGGAGTTTTAATCGGCGTGGCGTTTGGCCTAATTTACGTCGTTAAGGCCAGTTACTACTCCGCCATTCTTGTGATTCGAGAAGACAAACAGGTGTTCTTCCGCTTTACCAAAGACGTCACCTTTATTCATAAGGCTCGATTAAGGCGAGAATTGGCGCTCATTCAACCGGGGTCGCACGTCGTGTTTAATGGTACCAAAGCCGCGTTTATCGATGCAGATATTCTACAAATGCTCGCCGAATTTCAGGCTACCGCCGGAAGACAAAACATCATCATCGAAATAGAAAATGTTTTAGGTCGTGTCGCATGAAGCCATTTGAAAAACTATTGCTCTCCAACAAAGCGTGGGCCCAAGAAAAAATTAATTTAAGCCCAACCTACTTCAAAGAACTTAGTAAAGATCAGCGGCCCGAGTTTTTATGGATTGGCTGTTCCGACAGCCGCGTCCCCGCCGAAGAGATCACCGGGGTTGAACCCGGACAAATTTTTGTTCACCGCAACGTCGCCAACATGGTCATTCGGTCAGACTTTAATCTGCTTAGCGTGCTTCAATATGCCGTCGAAAATCTTGAAATAAAACATATCATCGTATGTGGCCACTACGGCTGCGGCGGTGTTCGGGCCGCCCTTTCGCGCCAAAACTTTGAACTGCTGAACAAGTGGATTTACTACATAAAAGAGGGATACCATAAGAACGCGAACGAGTTCGTTGGGCTAACTGAAGAACAGGTCTCACGCCGAATGGTTGAGATAAACGTTTGCGAACAGATCAAAACGCTTTCGCGCATGATGGTCATTCAGCGCTCTTGGCTCAAATCCAAAGCCCCGACATTACATGGCTGGGTATTTAGTCTCGACGACGGCCTATTGCGCGAGCACGTGCAGATGGGGCCCGATTCACCAATTGACGATATTTTTCGTTTTCATCTTTAAAAAAATCACAGCACGGTACTAAGGCCGCCCAAGACCAGTAGCTCTTGCCGACACAGGCTCTGTTCTGAAGATGACAACGGGGCCAGCGCCAAACTCTTTTCGGGTAAAAAAGCGATCTGCAGTCCAGCGGTGTCGGGGGCCGGACCAAAAGCCTTATCCAGCACCAAACGCATGCGGGCCATGGGGCCAGCAGATCTTCCCAGTTCCGAAATCTGGCGGCCCGGATCGTGATAACCATCGTGCCAAGCCAGCGTTACCGCAATTGCCGGATGGTGCTTCGCAAAATTAAGCACAGGACGAAGCAGTTTGCTGACCCTGCCCCCACTAAACTCATCGCGGGATCCCACCGTGCAAACCACCGCGGGCATCGGTCGGCCTCCTTCGCCAGCCGCAACCAATTCCGATTGCGCTGTCATCGCCGCAAAAATTTGTGGAGCGGCCATCACCACCGCCGGATCCCCTTTTTCTGGATGTTTCACCAAAAAGACCTCTTTCTCCGAAGCGTGCCATTCGGCAATTTCATCGGGGGCGTGACCATCGAGGCCCATGGCCACCATCGCCTTTATTTTTGCCATGGCCGTCATGTCGGAGTCGCCTCTGGCGTAACGGTGGAGAGCTTCTAAGCCTACCGCCGCAAAGGTAGAGCGGTTCACACTGTAGAAAGCAAAATTCGGGTTGGTCAACAAAGCGGCCGGCACTTTTGATTCAGCAAAACGAATGGTGTCTTGGTACCACTTGAGATTGCCTTCTAAAGTTCCGTAATGCTCTAGCCACGGCGCGCGCTTTTCGGAGGTTTCTGCTTGAAAGTAAATCGGCGGCTGAAAAGCGATGACCGCATAACCACGTTTGACCAACTCGTTTGCAATCGGTGCCAGTGATCGTTCAATGCCGTATTCACTGTCCACTCTTCCTGAGGTGCCCGGGTATATCAAAACCAACCCTTTAGCCTCCTTAAAAACCAACCCTCTTCGCGCGTAGATTAGTTTGGTGTGGAGCGGAGCATGATCGGCTATCACCAGATCTTTAAAAGTCTGAAGCCCTTTGTCGTGGCCAAAGTGAACGACTCGCTCACCGGGAAAGGCGCCGGGTAGGGTGTCATCGGCCCCGTGGAGACCAGTAGCCAAAACCAGATTTAAACATAAAAATAAGTACTTAAACATTGTGGCACAAATCGTTTGAATTGTTTTGCCCAAAACATACCCTTGGATAACACCATTTGTCGCTGCCATAACGCGGCGCTCACCCACCACGGCGA
>JAYSWN010000021.1:0-6017 GCA_043718025.1 Pseudomonadota bacterium | reverse complement strand
CGTTACCGTAGTTGAGGCGCAAAAACAGAACTCGGCAATTTTGCAAGCGGCGCGCGAAGCGAGTCAAAAAGAGATTACCGATAAACCGGGCTTTATGCCTTCGTACCCTGATTCTCGCCCAACCTCTAATGCCTGGGCGAGCGTCATACCCACTAAAGAGACCGGCCGCGTGGGCGAACAGCTTGGTGCCGACGTGGGGGCAAACAATAACTCTGAAGGGAATGGCCTTACCAATAAACCTTCGACCAGCACGCTTTCTCTGTCTGATATGGGTAACGCGAAAACAATTAATAAAACGTTGGCCGGGCTCGAAGCCAACCGTAAGTCTTTGGATCAGTCGATGCCCAAATTGTCTGGAGTGATGGCCGGGGCCAAGCCTCCTGCGCCGGATAAGAAAGCGCCGGAGAAAAAAGAAGATTCTGGTTCGCAAATAGACCCAAACAACGCTTCGGGCCGAACGCAGTTTGGCGATCGTGGCGAATTAACGCTTAACAATATTGCTAGAAACAATAAGAAAAGTGGCGGCGACGATGATGTAAAGGACATGCTCGATAAGGCCCTGGCTAACAAAGACAAGAACAAAGAAAAAGAAGAGGAAAAGAAAAAAGAAGAGCAGGCCAAGCTCGAAAAAAAGCTGGACGAGCTTGTTAAAAAAGATCCCTTTAAATTTGAAGACTACGAATCACTTCGTGACCTTTACAATGAAAAAGGCGTAGCGGCTGAAGAGCTGTTGACGAACAATCCGAAATTTAAAGATCTCAAAGACAAAATTTTATCTGATTTTGCTCCGCGCGATGCCTCGCCCTCGGCAAAGAAAGAGCGGCTGATCAATTTCTTATCTAATAATCAAGGGGGCGAGAAATTCCAATCGCCGATTATTGTGGCTGACCCCAACGCACCGAGACACCTGGAACAGCCAGGGCACTTGGATTCGTTGTAGACTGTCCCGCTCTTTTTTCTGCATCCAAAAAGAACCTAAGGTCTAAACTGGCTTCCCAATTTCCGCTAGATGACTGCCATTTGGCCGTGGGTGATAAGCCAAAGGCGACCACGTCGTAGCGACCGTCTGGCATTTTCCCTACGTCGGGATTGCGCAGCGACATCGAGAGGAAGGCCCCCCACTCACTAATTCCCAAAAAGTGGCTTTCGGCGTTTTTGGTGATCTCAAGATTGAGATTGAGACAGTCGCCACCGGCTCCGGTAGTTTTGCCCAAAATGTTGACCCAGTATGAAAAGAGCATTCGATAGAACCAAGGCGAATTAAAATTAAGTCGCCGCGAGGTTTCAATACCAATCGTTACGAATCCTAACTGCGTTTCGGGGAACTGAAGCCAGCCCAGGCGAATCGCCCCGGTCTCTTTATGGTAATAACTGCGACCAAGCTCAAAACCATAGAATAGTCGCTCTTTATCTAATGCCACTTGTTCGGCTCGGCCGTCGACCGTTGCCCCCAGAAAATTGCGAACTCCTCCGAAAGCCCGCAATTCCACCGGTCCAGGATCAAGGGTAACCGAGGCTAGGCTGTTGAAAGAGTCGAGATACTGAGTAGAGGTAGCAAAGGCATGAACCTTTATGTCTTTTGCCGGGCGAAATACGGTGTGCTGAATGTGCGCATTTGCCCACGTGCGCCGATCAAGCGCTGGCGCAGATAACGTTACTAATGATCCCACCGACACCAGCCATAACGTCGAGTGACGGCGGAATAGCCCATTTGCGAATCTTTTCATGTAGGGTCGACTTGGCAATGCCTAGCTCCTCCGCCGTAAGTTTCTTGTTTCCCTGGCACTTGGCTAATTTGGCGAAAATAACCTTTCTTTCGATTTCCTCCAAGGGATGGTTCAAAAGGTCGTCATCGGCTTGATTAAGGCGCACTCCCGGGGTCGTTTTGGCCGCCTCTTCGCTAAGCAAGGCACTAAGGAGACGCTCGGTTACCCGTCCCCGCCCCAGAACCTGGGCTTTGGCCAATAAGCTTTTTAACTCGCGACCATTGCCGGGGAAACGATACCCCTTTAGGCATTCCAGATCGGGACGGTGGTAGGCCACTTTCCACTGCGCCAAAAAAGATTCGGCAAGCAGCACTATATCGGTTGGCCGATCCCGCAACGGCGGAATTTCGAGCGAAAGGGTGGAAAGGCGTTGTAGTAGATCCCAGCGAAACCTCTTCTTTTCTACGGCTTCGTATAGATTCACGTTGGTGGCCGCGATGATGCGTACGTCGATACGATCGATTCGTGAGCTGCCCACCGATCTCACTTCGCCCCCGTCTAGAAAGCGCAGCAGTTTCACTTGTAAGTTGATGTCAAGATCGCCAATCTCATCCAAAAAAACCGTGCCCGAGTCAGCTGATCTTAGAATGCCACGCTGAGTGGAATCGGCGCCTGAAAAGGATCCTCGCTCATGTCCAAATAACTCGCTTTCAAAGAGTGCGGCGGGAAGGGCGCCGCAATTAATGGGAATAAAGGGTGACCGGCGGCGCGGGCTTTGGGCGTGAATACGGGCCGCTAAAAGCTCTTTACCTACGCCGCTTTCTCCGAGCAACAGGATGGGGAATACGGTTTGCGCAAAGAGATCTAATCGATGAATGGTATCGGCAAGCCCTCCTTCTTCAGAAAAAACCAGTGGGGTGGTGGACATAAGTAACTCCTTGGTCAAACCCTACTGCAAGGCGTGCCAAAGCAGGGGCGGGCGTAAAATTCGTGCGCCTGTCGCAAAGATGAGAATTATTCTCGCGGTGAGAAAAAGGGCCGCCGCCAACACTAGCCTCGGCCCCGATCTTCCGTTACCGTTACTTCATGGATGAAGGGCCCGATAAAAAACGAGTAAAGATTCTGCCGGTGTTTTTTCTGGTGGCGATGGCGTTAATGTTTTTGGACCTTTTTATGTTTGCCTGGTCGTGCCGCTCTTTTATGAGCGGAGCGCGCGGAGATAACGGCGTATTGCGCGATCTTCCGGTTATCCAAGATGAGGCGATTGTGGTTCTCACCGGCGACTCGGGCCGCATTCCCAAAGCCTTTGAAATTTTGCGCAACCGGCGTTCACCGTGGCTCATTATTTCTGGCGCCAATAAGAAAGTGGCGTTGGCTGAGCTGGTGAATCAGCAGGGAGACTCGAGCTGGAATATTCATGAGGTCTGGGAAAAAGTAGTAATGGAATCGCGAAGCAATTCTACCGTCGATAATGCGGTGGAAAGTCGCGCATTGCTAAACGCTAAAAAAATCAAACGCGTGATTCTAGTCACTTCTGACTACCACATGTATCGGACCCTAAAAATTTTCAATCAATACGCCCCCGAATTTCAGTATTTACCGGTCACGGTTCCGTCAGAACTTTCAAAGGAATTCGATCTTTTTTCGTCACAAACGGTTACGGGATTGTGGAAATTATGGGTCGAATACGTAAAGCTAAATTCATTTAGGCTGCGGAGAATCATTTACTTTTTGGAGTAAAATCTAGACGCGCCGCCTTATATAATTCGATTGCCTTGCTTGCATTTCTCCGTTTGAATTTGATTAACGCAAAGAAGTTCATCAGGTTAAACATCGCCCGGCGATTTAGTTTGGTAAAATTTCTTAAAGCGTAATGTATGGTACATGGGTTACCATACATTAGGTCCATATACAGTTCTCATACACGAACACCAGTGAAGCCAATTTTGGAGGCAAGCATGATTAAGCAATTGTTCAAGTTGTGCGTGGTTGCTTTTGCATTCTCAGGAATAGCAAACGCAAATCACGAAGGAATGAAATCGCCAGCAACGAGCGGAAACTTCATGGGCGGCATTGGCCACTCATGGGTTCCAAACGGCGCTAATGGTTCGCAGTTTTTCATTGACGGGTTACATCTCAAAAATCGTTTTGAAGTGTCGCCTAAAGTCTCGGTAGTGTTGCACAACGCCTTCGCCGTTAATTCGGTGAGCGGTGGTGGCGGTAATGTACACAATGGTGGCAATTATTTCTCGACCGCTACTCTGACCAATGCTGCGGGATCATCGCCTACGTTCGGATTTTCGAACTTAGCCGCTTACATCCAGCACGAATGTTCCAAAACCATGACCTGGGCCTTTGGACACATGCGTACGGGATTAGGTATGGAGTCGTTAACGGATCGCGTTGACATGCCGACCTACTACTATTCATACGCTTATACTACGGCCCAAAACCTCGGCATGAATTACGATTTGGCGTTGAAGTTTACGCTTCACGACGTGATTCCTGGTTCGTTGGAATTGGCCGTACTTGACGGTCGTGCCGGTCGCGCGGGGGCTAATGCTTTAGGCTTCGCGGCTCGTTGGCACCACGAGATCAAGAGCGGTGAAACCACCATCACTCCGGTAATTTCCACCGTGTTGGAAAACTGGCGTGGCGGACCTAACAACATCGGCATTACCGCCGGTGCAATGACGAAGTTCTCGTCATTCTGGTTGAACGCAGAGTTTTTCTTCGTGAAGAACAACACTGCAGGCGAAGTCACCGACTGGAACGTCATGGCCGAGCCGGGTATCGACCTTGGTATGTTCGACCTGAGCGTGAAGTATAACTTCATCAGCAATACCGCTGCCGCAGGTGCGGCCGCGACCACTGACCACATGATTGGCGCAGCTATTGGCAAGACCTATGATGACAAGCACAGCATCAAACTTGCTTATAACCACAATGCATTGAATGGCACGACGGCTGGCGGACATCTAAACGACGTACGTTTATTGTTCTCCACCAAGTGGTAATTTAAGAATTTATCCCGTCGCAAGACGCGGAAATTTTCAAAAAGGGTGGCTCTTCGGAGCTGCCCTTTTTTTTTGGGGAATTACTAAGCTATTTCAACGCCAGGTCGATCAATTTTGTAGCGTAATTCTGACTTACATTAGAGTGGCGGGAGAGAAACGTTTCAAGCCCTGCCGAAATACCCTGGTAGTGGGCGGGGATCTTTAGCAGCCGATTGGCTTCGTCGGCGATGGCCACGGCGGTGGGACAAATCTTTAACCAACCGGCATCGGCCATGGAGCGGGCTTCAGCAGAGTTTTGAATAAAGGTGCCGGTTAAAATTGGTTTGTAGTATGCGGCCGGCTCCCACACGTTGTGCACACGGTAATAGTAGCTACCGCCCACCAACACCAAATGGGCGGCTTCGTAAAGTTCGGCCAAAAAGCCCACCTTATCGACGATAAGCGGTACGTTGGAGCGGATCACGCGCTCCCCTTCCGACCACAATCCCACTGCACCCAACGGCGTCAGCCAGTCTTTTAGCTCCGCAATGACATCGGCCCGCGGTTCGTGCGGCACCACCACCCAACGGGTAGGGGCGTATTTCATAATGGAGGGTAATGAGTAAATTTTGCGAATATCTTCTTTATGAAGGCTCGCCAATAAAAAAATGGGGTTGTGGGTGGTGGCGGAAAACGGATCGTCGCGTTTTGTGTTCCAGCCTTTTCGCACCATCACTCGCTCCGCGCGCGGATCCCCGGCCACGGTAACGGCCGCCGCGCGGCCCAACTGTTGTGAAATCTTATTTGCGCTCGACTCATCTACAGTGCCAATCCACGCTAGGCCGCTCAGGCACTTGGTGATGCGTCTGTTTGGCGGAGCGTCTGGCCAAAACGTGGAGATCAGGGCCGTGGGAACTTGGTTCTCGCGGGCTACGGCAATTAAATTGGGCCATAGCTCGCGGTGCACCAGCACCAATAAACGGGGCGAAAGCTTTTTAAAAAGCGGCCGAAGGCGGTTAGGCAGATCCACCGGCAGGTAATCACCGTGATCCCACGGCACGGTTAAACCCAACTTCGTCCGACGTTCGCGCTCGGCCAAGGCCGCCCTCTCACCCGAAGGCGAGAAAAAAGTGAGCAAGATGGCGTGGCCATCATCACGCCGCTTAATTTCGTCCATCACCGGAATGGCTTGTTCAAGCTCTCCGGCGCTGGCCACGTGAAACCAAAAAGGAGAAGCATGGGTCTCGCCAAATTTAAAGAGGCGCTCTCGCAAGCCGGCGCGACCGTTAATACCCGATCGCACTTTTGGCATCCA
>JAYSWN010000003.1:0-2571 GCA_043718025.1 Pseudomonadota bacterium | reverse complement strand
ACGTCCCTTTCGGAAAACGCGAAGCGTTTCCCGAAAGGGACTAATTACTAAGCTCTGTTTTTTTCCAACCTTGAGTTAAAATTAGCCTCAATGAAAACTCAACTTGTCGTCTTTCTACTGGCGTTGTCGTCGATCGCCTTTTCCCAACCCTGGATTGCCACCCGCTACGCCCAAAACTGCGCGGCGTGCCACGCCCCGGGAAGGCTCAATCTCAAGCCTTCCGAACGGCGCTGCACCCTGTCGTGTCAAGGATGTCACGTAAATCCCAATGGCGGTGGCATGCGAAACCGCTACGGAGTATGGACGCAGGAGCGCTGGTTGCGCAGCTTCTCCGTAGACTTCCTCAAAACCCATAAAAAAGCCCCGGCACCTTATAGCGAACAAACCTACGCTACGCGTGAAACCCCCAAAGAGGCTCCGCCAACGAAAAAGAGTAAAAAGGATCGTGAAAGGGACAAAGAGGCAGAGGCTAGCCGTGAGACCAATTCCTCGCCAGAGCCGGGGGTGCCGTATCTTGTAACGGTCGATAAAACCTTGCCAGTTAATTTAGCGCCGGGGATTGGGGCGCCGGTTTACGATCGCGCCGAAGACTCGTGGATGAAGACCGCCGGTACGCGCGAAGAATTTATGGCCCGCATTCCCTACGAAGACCCTTACCGTGAAGAGCGGCGCATGCCGGTTACCGCTACGGGTAGTTTTCGTTATTTCATTTTATCTCGTTTAGCTAATAATCTAGGCAGTCCCGGCAAGATTCAGAACTCGCTCATGAGTACCGACATTGGTGTTCGGCTGCGCCCCATCCCCGAGTATTTTCAGGTGGTAGTTGAGCCGCGCTTTTTAAACGGCCCGCAAAATCTGGGGCTAGAAGATGGCTTTACTTCTGAAGCTCGGGTGCGATCGGCCTACGTGATTTCCGAAAACTTGCCCTACAACTCTTACGTAATGTACGGCCTGTACCGGCCGATGTTTGGATTGCACGATCCAAATCACTTTAGTATCGCGTCGACAATTTCGGGGATTTCGCAGCGCTCGGTTTACAAGGCGTTTGGCGTAGGTACGGCTCCTAACGTGCCTTTTTTCAACTTCAACATTTTATCGCCGATGAACAATAAAAATTACGATCTGTCGGGTGGTTTCGTTACTACCCTAGGCGCCCGGTTCGTTACCCTCGGGGCGAATATCGCCCTTTCGTTTTGGAACACCAACAAGCCAGATCCAAACGGCGTAAGCCTCAACAATCGCATGTGGTCGTTGACCGGCGGTTTTAATATCGACCGTTTCATTTTCACGGGAGAAATGCTGAGCGTTTCGAAAGAGTTTGCCCCCGATAAGCGCGATAATGGGATTGTCTATACCGGCCAGCTCATGTTTCAGGTTTTTAAAGAAACTTACATGATCTTCAATATTGGTGTCTCTAATCTGGCTCTGACCCTGAAACAAGGTTCGGCGGATGAGATGATGGTAGGGGTAAAGTCGTTTCTTCTTGCTGGCACCGAGCTCGAGCTGTTGTGGGTAAACCGCAACAACTTGGTTGGAACCGTTGCCGATAACCAGAAGTATCTGCAGTTACAAACGCATCTGTTCTTCTAGGACCGTAGGGCTTAGATGCTTGCTCTCAATTTTCTAAGCGTGACTAATGCAGAGAAAGTGGCGGGCATCGCCCCAGGTACTGGGATCGGCGCTAATGCGAAAGAGCAAGGCCGACCAAGATAGCTTTAGCTCCATCGAAAACGAGTTAAAGTGGTCGTCGTGCGATCCCACGCAGGGGTCTTGGCTGTGTATGCCATGCCACTTGAAACCGGCACGTTCGTGCAGGTTCTTAGCCTCCTCCGGTGAACACCAGTAGCCGCGAAACTTTCCATCGCGCGGGTGCTTCGGATCAAAACCATCTTTCCAAACACTCATGATGTTTTCGGGGTTAGTGGCGATGAGTTCCGGCGACTTTTCAAAAACGTATTTAATAAAACCGGTACGGGTCATGTGCGCGGTGATGAGCTTGCCCGTCTTCTTTAACAACGGCTTGACGGCATTTAAGACGCCGAGCCGCTCTCCTTCGTTCACCAAGTGGTAAAGCGGCCCCATGGCCAGCACAACATCGAAAGAGTCGGCTTCGAGACTCTGGGCAGCGGCACGCGCGTCGCCCGGCACGAAGGTAACCTTGGCCTCGAGCTTGGCGGCCTTAACCTCGTGCTCATTCTGCTTGAGCAGCACTTCGCACAAATCGTTGGCAACTACGCGGTGTCCCGCTTTGGCCAACTCAAGGGTGTAAGCCCCGGCCCCCGCGCCTAGTTCAAGCACCCGCAGCGGGGGAGGTAAGTAGTGGGCTAATAGCTGAAGGGTTACCAAATATTCTAACTGCTGACGTTGAAAACGAAACGCCTCGCCGTTGTTTTCGTAGTACTTCACGATGTCGGTCAGGGAATCCGCTTGGGTGTTCATGGCCAGAATTATAGCAAGTTTTTGGGTTTAAGATTTTTTGTGATTTTTGGGCGATATGGTCGCCCTAATTCCCCAGCGATATTGTCGCCCCGTTAGTAATTCATCGGCTTTTTAGGAAGCTTTGCGGAGTAC
>JAYSWN010000200.1:0-2857 GCA_043718025.1 Pseudomonadota bacterium | reverse complement strand
TTACCCCTTGCCCGGCGCACAGCGCCAAAAGCCGAGTTTTCAACGGGGATTCGGTCATGGGCTTGAGCTTGAAGAACAGCGGGATGAAGAGCGGGGCTAATTGGGCCAGCAGCACCGAGAAGCCAAAAAAGAACGTTCCGGCGGCCAGCCACCACAACGGGCCCACCTTGATCACGATAAAGTGAAGGGCCGAGAGTACGATGGCGCCCAAAACGATTCCCAGCGCCATGCCTTTGGCCTGGTCGGCAAACCAGCTACCAAACTTTTGTTTGGAGAGGCCAAAGCGCCGCTCTACCTGCCAGCTGGCGATTGAAAGCGGAAATCCCACCAGTCCGAACACTCCGCCCACGGCGGCAAAGTAGACCAGCCACTGGGCCCAAGCCGATTTTATCTGACCGTTCATCATCCACTCCCACTCACGTCCCCATGGGGTGAATAAAAAGGTGGCAATCAGGGTCCAATTCACCAGCAGGCCAATAAAGGCCACTACCCGATGGGCGATAAGGTAAGGGCGAACCGACTTATCATGATCTTGCCACGCCTGCGGCATGTCGGTTTTTTTCAAACGTTCCCCGCTAACAAATTCAAGGCCGAACCGGCCCGGAACCAGCCAATTTGATCGCTAGTGAGTGAATGCAGCAAGGTTATCTTGTCTTGGCTGCCGTCATTGTGAACAATCACCGCCGAAACCGGTTGTTTAGGCGCGAGAGAGCCCAGGTTCAATAACGTCACGCGATCGGTTTCGCGCACTTTGTCGTAATCGGCGGCATTGGCGAAGGTTAAGGGCAACACACCTTGCTTCTTCAAGTTGGTTTCATGAATGCGGGCAAAACTCTTTACGATGATCGCTCCGGCCCCTAAAAAGCGTGGCGACATCGCCGCGTGTTCTCGGCTACTGCCTTCGCCGTAATTCTCTTCGCCAACCGCGACCCAGCGCAATCCTTTACCTTTATACTCACGCGCCACCGCCGGAATGCTTTGGCCCTTCACTCCAGAAAGCTGATTGATGGTCTTGCCGGCATCGCCGGTAAAGGCATTGATAGCGCCGGTAAACATGTTGTCGCTAATGTTATCTAGGTGGCCGCGAAACTTGAGCCACACTCCGGCCGGGGAAATATGGTCGGTGGTGCATTTGCCTTTAGCTTTTAACAGCACCGGAAGCTCGCTGTAGTCGTGGCCGTCCCATTTCGTAAACGGTTTTAGAAGCTGCAGCCGTTTACTGTCGGGTGCAACGCGCACCTCGATGCGCGATCCGTCGTCGGGCGGGGCTTGGTAACCCTCGTAGGTGATCGCAAATCCGGCTTTCGGAATTGCGTCTGCTTTGGGCGGAGCGTTTATTTTCACTTTTTTACCCGCCGGCGAGGTGAGCTCGTCGGTGGCCGGGTTGAAATTAAGCGACCCGCTAAGCGCAACCGCTACCACCATCTCGGGGCTGCCGATGAAGGAAAGGGTTTCCGGATTGCCGTCATTGCGGGCCGGAAAGTTTCGGTTGAACGAACTCAAAATAGAGTTCGACTCGCCCGGCTTCACATCGTTTCGCCGCCATTGGCCAATACACGGGCCGCAGGCATTGGCGAGCACCGTAGCGCCAATTGCCTCGAGGGCGGCCATCTGGCCGTCGCGTTGAATGGTTTTATAAACCTGTTCGGATCCCGGAGTGACGAGCAAGGGCACGGCAGCTTTTATTCCCGCTTTGGTGGCCTGCTTGGCGATGTCGGCGGCCCGGGTGATGTCTTCGTATGAAGAGTTGGTGCAGCTTCCGATCAACGCCGCCTTCAATTGCGAAGGCCAGCCTTTAGCCTTCACGTCGGCCGCCAATTTTGAAATGGGTCGCACGGTATCGGGGGAGTGCGGGCCGCTGATTTGGGGCTCGAGCGTCGACAAATCAATGGTAACCACCTGGTCAAAATACTTTTCCGGGTTGGCCTCAATATCGGCGTCGGGGGTTAGCAGCGATTTGTATTGGTTGCAGATCTTAGTGATCTCCGTGCGCTCCGTCGCGTTTAAGTAGTCTTCCATCGACTGGTCGTAGGCAAACAGCGAGGTGGTAGCTCCCAGCTCGGCTCCCATGTTGGTGATGGTGGCTTTGCCGGTGCAGCTGATGCTACGCGCGCCGGGCCCAAAGTATTCTACGATGCGGTTGGTGCCGCCTTTGACGGTAAGAATTTCTAAAAGTTTACAGATTACGTCTTTAGGTGAAGTCCACCCGCTCAGCGAGCCGGTGAGTTTTACGCCCACGATTTTTGGGTTTTTAACTTCCCAAGGCAATCCGGCCATCACGTCAACCGCATCGGCGCCGCCTACGCCGCAGGCGATCATGCCCAGTCCACCGGCGTTCGGCGTGTGAGAGTCGGTACCGATCATCAGGCCTCCGGGGAAGGCATATTTTTCAAGCACCACCTGGTGGATGATGCCCGAACCGGGTTTCCAAAAGCCAATGCCGGCGCGGGCCGAAGCGGTGGCCAAAAAGTCGTAAACCTCTTTGTTCTCGGTCATCGCGGTACTCATGTCGGCGGCGGCCCCCGATTGGGCACGAATCAAATGATCGCAATGTACCGTGGTTGGGGCGGCGGTAGTTTTGCGGTCGACCGATAGGTACTGCAGCAACGCCATCTGGGCGGTGGCGTCTTGCATGGCGACCCGGTCAGGGTGCAGTTGAAGGATGCTCTCTCCCCTTTCCAGGGGCTGGCTGTCCGGCGAATGCAGGTGGCCGAATAAAATCTTTTCGGTGAGAGTTAAGGCGTCTTTCTTGAGTCGCTTTTTAACGACGTCAATATTCGACTGCATTTTTTTGTAGGAGGACTCGACCAGCTCTTTAGTAGTTTCAATCTTTGGCATGGGCGAAGTATAGAGCCCC
>JAYSWN010000199.1:0-18932 GCA_043718025.1 Pseudomonadota bacterium | reverse complement strand
CAAGATCCTTCGGCTTTGCCTCAGGACACGTCCCTTTCGGAAAACGCGAAGCGTTTCCCGAAAGGGACTAACTAATCAAAGCGCAGATTCCTAGCATTGATTAATCGTCAGTCGATGGAAACGTTATTCTTACGTGCTCATTGCGGTCCAGAGCTTGTTTGCAAATTCCAATTCTGAATCTCAGAAATTCGATTCAATCTCCGGGCCTTTATTCGCGCCACAAAATATCAGTTCGCTTCCCCAGGCCATGCTGCAAAGAAGTCACACAGTAAAGCGACGCGCCGAGTTGTGAAGTGTCCGACGGCTTCGCCGACCGAAATTGTCGGAAAAAAACGGGTGTCGAGTTGGGCAGAATTTCGAAAATTGGATTGGGCTTAAGATGAAACGTAAACTGGGCATCTCGACTTGGATTTGGTTTTCTACGTTTTTTAACATGGCGTTCGGGCAGCTGCCGAATCAACTACCAGTTGGTCCTGGGCAAGAACCCAAAACTTTTGGAACCTTTAAAGGTACCGTCGTTAAAGAACGCCGCTCTACTTATTCCGAAACAAAACCAAATCAGCGCGAGAGCGTCACAACTAAAGACGATTCAATTATTTTCGAGAGTTCGGGGCAGGTGAATAGCCCACTCTGGTTTAAGATGCTAACTGGTGCCGCGCGCAATGTCTCGCACCACCTCACCGTTAGCGGCAAGCAGAACGTTCGCATCGATATCAATGATTCGCAACTGACTTCACTTGACGTGGTGGTGGTAAACCAGGGGCTGCCCAATCAAATTTTTGATAAGGCAACTCTCTTGGCGTTAGGCTCGGTGAGAGTTACCGCAAAACTTCCCGTTTTTGGTGACTCTAAACAGTGGCAGAAAAAATTTACTGAAGCCTATCCGGTTCCTGTCTCAACCTCGCGTCTGAACCCCTGCCAATTGGCCTCCGACAATAGCGACATTGGCAATCGCTTCGGTAGCGGCATTTTGATGGAGTTTAACCAGGGCGCAAACTACCTGCACCATTTCCCAGAGCAAAATCTTGCGGCCCTCTTTGATTCGGTGGAGCTGATGGATCCGACAACCGGTAAAGTGTGGGTTGCGCCCAGTTCAATGGGCTTGGCTCGGAAAGAAAATGAAAAACTTCGCCTGGTAATTCAACCTCGGCGCTCCGGCAATATTTCTGTTCGGATCGGATACGGTAATTCGCTCGGAACCTATCTCGGCGCGATGAATCGGTGGGAACAACTTCCCCATCGCGAAAATTACATTCAAACCAAACACGCGCGCCAGAAAGCCGAAGCCAACCATTCTCCCTACCCCGCAGGTTTCTTTAAGGGTCAGGAAACTCTAGCCGCCGATAAAGTGGATCAATTTCCTATCACTGATCTAGAAGCCATCACCTTTTTCCATGACTCACAGGAAATGCTTTTCAAGAATTACAATGGCCGGGCTCAAAAACTGGTTTGGGAAATCTCGGCGTTGGTTGCCGGTCACGCACTTCAGGCGCTTAAGGTGGTAGTGCCGGTACCTCACTACTACCGTGCCACCAAGCTGCCTTTATCCTATTTGAGCTGGCTCGGTGGACCCTTTACGGGAATTGACCGCGACTACACCCTCACCGCCGCGGAGGAAATGTCAGAGGCCGAGCTAAAAACTGCGGAAGGTAAAACCCCCGTGGTTACCAAATTTGAAAATCAAGTTTTATGCCTTAAGGCAGCCCGTTTTACGCCGACATTGACCGAGGCGGAGTGGAGAAAATAGGTCAGCGGTACTGAGTTGGAAAACAGCCAAAAAAGAAAACAAGGAGAAAAGGAAATGGGAAAATTAGCTATGTTAAAAACAAAGTTACGGCGCGGTCGAGGGATTTTGGCAAGCGCAGTCTTGCTGACTCTTTCGTCTGCTTACGCGGACGAGACGCAAACTTTGAAAGTAGATGGTCTTGATTCCGGAGGCGCGGCTTGGGGATTGGCCTTTCGCGGATGCCCAGTGCAATCGGTGAAAGCCGATGGAGTTGAGTTAAAGAGGAATAAAGACGGCGCTTTCCTCAACGAAAAAGGGAAGGCTATACCCGCAGACGCTAGACTTGAGGTCGAGTTGGCTAGGTCTTGTGAACGCGTGGAAGTGAGTGAACTTAAAGTAGACCAATTGTCGCGCGGCGAAGAAGGAGATCTACCGCCGACCCCCGCTTCGCCAGATGAGACCGCTAGCCAGGCGCCAGCGCGCGGGCCGGGTGCCGAAGCCAATCCCCCGACCCCGTCGCTTCCCGCACAGCCCGGACAGCAGACAGAGTCGAGACCAAATATGGTGGTCAATATTCCTGGGCGAGTCGTTCAAGACTCCCATTTGCAGAATATAACCGGTTCCAGAGTGGGAGGCGACGTCCGGCGGCGCACTCAGATCAACGGAAATATCGGCGTCGAGACGCGAGTGAGACAGAGGGCTCCCAGCCTATCTAGATCGACTATTCATCTTGAAAAAGCCGACACCCGAATCTCGGGAAAAGGGGCAGGAACCGATGCCTACGCTGGGCACAGCCAAGTGGGCTCTTTCAATCAAGGCATTAGCGGCAATACGGTTGGTGGAAACGTAGACACTGAGTTGGTGATTTCAGGAAACATTGGGGGCTCAGTCGACTATGAATCGAACGACGGGGCTACCGAAGAGCGCAACATCACCCTGACCGGCCCTCGTCCTGCGCCCATCGTCAAAAATTATCATACCACCAACGTCACTCAGCAACCGGTGATCACACAATGGGTGACCCCCGCTCCCGCACCGGTAGTCTATTGGCATCAACCGACCCAATGGTTTTTTGGCCGCCGGCGTTAGTATATGAAGGTTGGCGGGGGGGCACTCTCCTCCGCCATTTTTTCCGTCGGGAGTGATGATGCAAGTTAAAAAATCATTCGGGATGTTTCCCATCGCTATCTTTTTTCAGTTGGTAGGCCTTAGCGCTACTGCAGATGACCTTGTAATTTCAAGCGAAGGGGCTAAGCAGCTGATAGGGATCAAGTCGTTCAATGAGGCGCACGCCACCAGAATTGAAATACCTACCGAACACCTGAGAAAAATATTCAATACCATGAAAGATTCCGAGGAACGGAAACTCCCCATATCCGGTAGGGACCACCTACTCATCTCTCGAAGCCACGATCACTTAGATGTTATCGCTATCGTCGATAACATCGGTACCGACGTTAAAGTTCGAAAACGGATAGGACATTTTTTAAAGGCTACGGCGAAGGGCGGCAGGGTTGTTTTGCAACAGGACGAGTTTAATTCGGTCACCGTGATCGTGATTGCCGGCAATGTGGGTACGGTTATTGACGTGAATCTAAATATCGATCGGCGCCGTACGGTCATTCACGATGACGACAGCGATGAAGATGGCTCTTCAGTCAAAGCAACCGATCCCGTCGCGGTGCGCGGAGTTGTGCACCGGGTAAAAACTGGGCAAGTCTTAAGATGCCCGGGAGGCTTTAGCGAGCACAACGGAAAAACCTGGCGCCGAATTGAATATTCGGACACCACGGTAACGTTTAACAAACCCACATATATTTATGCGCACTAACCATTTTTGTTTCGTCTCCGCGATACTGGTCGTATTTTTTGGCCGGATTGGCTACGCCCGGCAGGAATCAGCCCAGATTTCAAAAAGGGAGATAGGGCAAACCAAATTAAACGTTACCGAGCAGTATAGCGCAGAGTCACGGCGGGTTCTGGAAGACTACTTAAAAGACCATCCAAAAATAGCCGAACAGGCTGATCCCGCAGTTTTTGGTCGAGATAACGAATTCAAAGTGATCATTCCCACCGAGGGAAACCTGGATACCACGGTAAATGTGAATTTGTTTGTTACTGTAACCAAAGGCTATGTCCGCCTTACGCGGGAACAGAAGAGTGCCCAAATAATCGTTCCGGTGTTACGCGCAAAAGTGAGGCCTTCACGAAGTGGAGAGAAGCAGGGGCTTAAGTTTGATTTGGAAGGGGTGGTATTGCCCGAGAATATTTTTATTCGCGTTACGGATGGTCCGGACTTAAAAAAATTTCTCAATAATGATGACTACTACTTCATTGCATCAGAATCTTCGTACACCGAACAGGCAAATGTTGAGCGGGTTGACCCCGTTGATCTGATTTTGCGTCCTGGAAGCGATAGTGAACTGAAACACTTTGGCATTGAACCGCCCTCCGCGCACGACTACCTGCCAAAAGAGGTTGTTGTCGGCGAACCACATTTTCCTGAATTGTACCCAAGAACTAACGAGATTTTGAAGGGCAAAGCGGTCAATATAGACGCGCGCAACCTAGTAAGGTGGCAGCGCTTTTGTGACGAACTCTATGCAAAACGCCGTTCACTCAAACTCAACGGCGCTAGTAAAGTTTTGCAGCCTGAGCTCTACTATCGCTATCATCCCGCCAATATTGGCACGGCAGAAAATCGTAGTGTCACGCATCGTCTAGGGACAGATGAGTACTTGGCGTTCGAATGGGGCATTAGGGTTCCTATTTACAGGACGATGAAACAGCCGGTGAATGTACCCGTGGATTACAATGAGGCGTTTCGTGGTTATGTCGCCAGAGTAGGCCGCGACAATTCGGAAATTCATGCGGCGAATACCGATCTCTGGAATCAGTTTGCGACGACTATTCAGGCAAAACTACCTAATCCCTACTACAGCACCTATTACTATCGTCACCAATACACGGCGAAATTCGAAAGCGTAATTCCTGGAATCAATGAACAAGATGATCCGCCACGCCGCGGATCAATGGCGGAACTTCGAGCCCACGGCATTGCCCAACTGCCGGGCAGCTATCACCGACTTTGCCTTTTGCAGGGAATGCCGTTTCCTTCCAATGGTCTCCAAGTGGTACGACCCGCAAATATTCCCGAGGGCGAATTTACGCGGCAACTCGCCGCACTCAACGAGTACAACAAAAAGGTGTCTGACCATAATGAGAAGGTTTGGAGTTCATTTGAAGATCAGATTAAAAGCGCTGGATTGCGTCTCTCCGACTACGAGGGGAAAATTATTGCAGGCCAAACGATCTGGCGTTGGGAATTGGTGAGTTCGGTCAGACAATTTAATCACTACTTTTACTATAATCCGGCCTACGCCCTGCCGGAAATTCAGGGGGACTAAGATGAATGACCAAGCGTGGCGGTATTTCTTTGCCAGTCTGTTTTTTAGCTTCCCCATTTTTGGCAACAATGGCCTACCCAGAGATCCAAACAATAGTCCATTCGTAGTGATCGAGTCGGCGCATAAAGTGGGCAATGATTTGATCGTCGGGACATGTGGGGGAACTAATTCTTTCGGCTATATCGATGCGCCGTTGGTTCGGTCCGTTGTCGTTAGCGCCGCCCATTGTTTTATTACCGCTCGTTTGTACAGCCGATGGTGGACCTATTTGGGAGAATCCCTCTTTTCAATTAGAAAATTGATGAAGGCGAATGTGCCTTGGTCGGAGGAGAGGCTGGTGGCCTTGGAGAAACATTTCACCCACGCCTTTGCCTCGCCACCAGGCAAACAACCCTTAATTCCTCGTGACCTCTTCGTTGGTGGCACGGCCCAAGTCAGTGCCGTTGATTGGGAGAAGTTGATGGTCGCCATAACCACTTTGGATCGGGAGTTGAGCAGTCTGCAGGCCTTTAGACACCAACGAGTGCAGTACGTCACCGAGGGAAGTCCCGGTGTTCTCCCCCTGCGTGAGGGTTCGGTTAAGGTTCATCCACTCTATCTTCTGGAACTACTGATTGAACCAGAGGGCAACACAAGCGGGATTTACGATGTTGCGGTGGCTCGATCAGACATTCGAGGTATCCGTTCTTTGCCGCTGGCAAAATCAACTCTAGATATAAAAGGTAAAAGACTGAGCCTTAATGGCTGGGGACTTCAGATTGATACCATTCAGCCCGGCCACGGCGACTTCGATTCAGATCGAGTGGTAAACCAAAAAGACCTCTGTCCCTGGACGCCGTTAGGGCAAGCGGTAGATGCCGATGGCTGCGCTGACCAGGACAAGAAACTGACCAAAGCATTTCGCTCGGGGGGGCGAAATGAGTCCTTTCGCATAAAAATTAGCAATTCCATGCTTTCCACCGGCGATGGTGAGCCGGAGTACCTGGCCATTCGTGAAAATGATCTTAAAATTCAAGACGCCGACCACTGCAGCCCAGGCAAAGGGGATTCGGGAACCAGCTTACTGTTTGGCAATCCTTGGCAAAGAGAGGACTCGCAACTGCCTTTTATAGCGGGCATCTATCATGGGTCGCGCGGGCCTGCGCTCCGACCCAAGACCGGACAGGCACTATCGGTGGTGGCCCGATTCGAAAATCTTTTGCGCCCAAGCATGCAAGCCTGGCTTCAAGGCGGGGTTTTGGAACGCTGACGGAGTGAGGGCCTTGCTGTTTTGAAAGAATTAGCGAGACATTTACAAAAAACGTGTCTATTCTGGGCGATTACAGGCGACCAAAGTTAGTTGTCTACATATCTAAGAAAGCAATAAAAATGGCTAAAGGCACAGTAAAGTTTTTTAACACAGGCAAAGGTTTCGGATTTATCGCTCCAGAAGGCGGCGGAAAAGACGTATTCGTTCATGCCAATGACACCGGCGGCGCCGATCTCCAAGAAGGCACGCAAGTAGAATTCGACGTGGTTGCGGGCAAAAAAGGCCCACAAGCCAGCAACGTTCGCGTTCTGTCGTAAGTCTCATTTAAATAGTTAAAAAACAGCCAATTTCGAAGGTAAAATCTCGATCTTGGCTATTTCTATTTTCTGTTCGCGTGACAATTTTGGCCTGTTGATCCACCTCCTTCAATTCTATATAAGTCGCGCAGAGGTCCTGCGTGAAAAACTTAAATTTCTTGTTTTTGCTCATTCCCCTAATCGCCTGCGGCCAACCGCCTCAGCCTAGGGCAGAGAGGCCCGCTGGCGCCGCGAACGGTTTCAAGGTATCCGGCGACGTGGCGATGAGCGAAGGGTTTGAAGCCGTACCGTCGGACCAGCGCCTCGATCTTTACGTATTGGGCGACAGCGTCTCCTGCGGGGAGATGACGTACAATACTACCGCCGAAATGATGCAGCGAACGCGTAACCGTCATTTTAAAGGTTGGGCGATGAACCTGGCCACCCCGGCCGGTAGCGAACTCACGGGAGTTTTTGAACGGCTTAGCGTTGCCTACCCAGTGCGCATGACGAATGCGGCATGGGCCGGGGCCTATGTCGACAAAGCCACCAAGCTAAATCGCAGCATGGCCAATCTGTTGGGCGGGATTCAAAATTTCTCGGCGCAGATGGCTCGATTGAAAAAGCTAAACGACAAACCAAATTTGATCTTACTGGCCCCATTCCACAACAATTTGGATTTTCAATATGACCTGGACAACATCGTTGATTTGAAGACGACGAAGAAAGAAGACTACCTGGCGAGCATTCCGCAAAGCATTCAACGGGAGTACCGCATTGAATTGGAATCATTGATCAAGGGCTACGCCGAAAAGAAAACTAGGGTGAGCATCGTGCTGCTCGGAACGATGAACATTAAAACCTCGCTAGAGACTCGGCGGCTTGCAGAAAAAAGGCATGTTGAAAACCCAAAGAACTTCCCCTTTTTCGAAATGGCTACAGAACGGTTTCCCTCGATTCTTCAAACGAAAGAGATCGTGGAACTGGCCGAAAAAATAAATGTGGCGATTGAGACGTTGGCCAAGGAGCTTAGCGATGAAATTAAGAAGGCCGGGCGTTCGGATGAAATCGAAGTGGTTTATTCGAAGGCGATCAACGGGGCTTTGCTAGACGATCTCAAACTTTTGCACGCCGATGATGCCTTTCACCCCTCGGCCTTGGGGCAAAATAAAATTGCCGAATCCATTGAAAAGGACCTGGTCGATCGCATTCAATTTCTTGGGGTTAAGCGACGTTAAGCTTTTCCTGTTTTTAAATTGCGATAACGCTAAATAAGCCGGCAGATTCCCTTTTCGGACCGGCCCCGCTACCCTCGTTTGATGAGGTTGTGGTTTGCTTTCTTACTGGTTTCTTTGGGGCTCGGGCTATCGGCCATGCCTTGCGAGTTTGTGACTTCGCCAATTATCCTATTCTCAAATGGCCCGGCCGCTATGCCGGGGAGTGAGCTGTTTCAATCTTGGGAAGTGGCTGACTCGGTAGCGTTTTATAAGGCCTCCAAGCCGAATAGCGTATCGCTTGATAAATATAGGGAGACGGTTCTTGGCGTCGTACCAGATCTCTCCGCGTTAAGTCTGTTACGACGGGCCTTGCCGCTATTGCCAGCCCATTCTGCCGATCGTTTTAATGTGAAGGTGGCGATCGAGAATCCAACCCTGATTTTTCCCATTCAGTGTTGGGAAGCTCTTTTGTTAAGCCAACAGACGGACCGCATGGACATGGTGAAAAGCCCGACTGAATTCATGGCATTCGTATTGCGGTCGCGTCGGCACCGCGGACTCAAAATATTTTATTACACGATCAACCAAGCCGGCATGAAAGGGCTCGCAAAAATAACGGCATGGGTGAAGCAGGAGATTAACACCAATCCCGATTGGCAAGTTTCGCAGAATCTTCATAATCATAACTTCCTTTTGGGGCAGGACAATATTTTGGGAGTAACGGCACCCAGCGCCGCCGACGTGGGGGCCTTCCGGGAGATGGCGATCGATTTGAACTTGCAAGAGGCCAGAATTACAAACGGTTTCGACACCATCCGGCTGGGCGCGGCCGATTTTAGCAAGTTTGCGACAGCCTACCGGTGACAATTTAGGCGCCTGGGTTAGTGATTCGCAAAATGGTATAGGTGCCAGGCATATGAAACTTTTTTTCTCCCTGGTCCTCGGTCTTTTACTTTACGGGTGTGGGCGCACATCACCGCCTGCCGCCCCGGCCCCAAGAACCCAATGGAACCCGCTGCCTACCGACGTTTGGGTCACCCCTCGCGCCGTTGATCCGAAAAAAATATGTGAGACCTTTCTAGAAGCTCTACCTCCGGAGTATGAGCAGGGGAGTGTGAGCGTTCTCGAAAACTGGTCTGACCCCTCCTCGCCGCGCATTGACGTTTTTTACTATTGGAACTCGGCCGAAGTGAAAACCAAAGACGCCATCGTTTTCTTTAATGGTGGCCCAACCATTGAAAGCCACGGCTCATTTACGGCGATGAGAGAAAAGATTGCCGCCAAAAAAATCCCCATGGTTTTCATCGATCAAAGGGGCACCGGCTGTTCGACGCCTTACCCTAGTGAAATAAATGAAACTAACGCGAAACGATTGGCCCACTACGGAAGTAAGGCGATCGTAAGAGACGCTGAAGTGATTCGCGAGAAACTGCTGGGAGTAAACAAAAAGTGGAAAGCGTACGGCCAAAGCGCCGGTGGTTGGATGGTTCAGCGCTACGTAGAAATGGCTCCTCAGAGTTTACTTGCGGCATACGCCCACGGCGCGGCGTTTGCAAAGGACGCGGTGGAAGAGTTTGTTTTTAGAATTCAAGCGCAGCAGAGAATCGGAGATCTTTATTTTAAGAAATATCCTGATGACCGCCGAATTATCGAACAAGCGCGTAAACGTGTACCCGACGCCCTTTGCTTTACCGACGGCACTAGCCGTATTTGTGGTCCCGGGGTACTCGACGCACTGGTTTTTCCTTTAGCGTTTCCGGCCAGCTGGGCCGCGGTGCATGAGTGGATTGTGGCGGCTGACTACCATGAACACGATTATTTTTTGAGTTGGGTAAGGGGGATTGCCCAAGCCTTTTTCTTCAATTCTTACTTGAGCCACAATGGATTTGCCGCTTCGGTGGTGGGGTTGGTGGAAGCGTCGTTAGTTGACGATGAAGATGTTTGTGTTGCTGCCCAACGAGTATTGGAACAACAAGGGTTGAAGCCAGCCGAGCTGCCGTTTAACGAGTGTCGCCTGAGTGTGGCGTTTGAACAGAAGTGGAACAACGTTGTGGCCGTTGTGACTAAACGAGAACCCTATAAAATTGAAAACGTGCAAAAGCGTTTGGAAGAGTTTCCGGGCCTTAAGTTTTTTCTCTACGCGGGTGCGTTGGACCCTTTAGTGCCGAGCGAGTCATTTACCGCCACCGTGAACCAGTTAAAGGGGCGAGTGACCTTTAGTGAATTCAAAGATAGCGGGCACGATGGTTTTTATACTGAAGAAAAAATTTGGAGCGACTTACAATTAAAGTGAATTAGGGAACCGGCAGGCCGGCGATCTCCATGATCTTTAGGGCGTTGGTGGTAGGACACGGTCCCGACGCAATAAGGTAAGAGAAACGCATTTTGTTTCCCTCGATAATCTCTTTAAAATGAAAGTTGCTCATACCTTCTTTGGTCTGGGCAAGTTCAGCCAACTCAAGATCGTGGGTGGCAATTAAACCGCCGGCCCGTAACTTAGACATAGCCTCGATGTAGGCGCGGCTTCCCAAAAGCCTTTCGCGGTTATTCGTTCCTCTGAAAATTTCATCGATCAAATAGAACACCGGTGGTCCCGCCGTTTCATTAGCGGCGTCTAAAATTTCTTTAAGGGCCTGCACTTCGGCGTAGAAAGAGGAGACGTGGTCTTCGAGCGAATCGGCGACCCGCAACATGGTGTAGAGACGGCAGTTCGAAAAACGGAAGGCCTCGGCGAAGACGGGAGCCCCTGCTTTGGCGAGTAGAACATTGGAACCTAAGGTCCGTAAGAACGTGCTCTTGCCCGACATGTTCGAACCGGTGATGAGATCGCACCAGTGAGCTTCGTCTAATACAAAGTCATTACCGATACTCTCTTTTTCATTCAACAGGGGGTGGCGCACCTTTTTAGCCTCGAGGTGGGGGGCACGAGTGTTTTCGTTAACTAGCGCCGGGTAGACGCTCACTTTAGAAAAAATGTCGGCGAAACCAGCTAGACACAAAAAGGCCTCGAGCTCAGAAAAAGAGGTGGTCCACGCCTTTACGTCCTCTTTTAGCCGTTTGCGAAAACTCTCTAGCGCCAAGGTGACCACGTAGTCTAACGGAAAGACGATGTGAACCAGAATGTAGACCAACGGATTTGCCCGCGTGCTTAACAGACTGACCAGCAGACTAAGTTTGCGGGCCTCTTTAGAAGGGCGGTGTGAGCCTTGAAACGGTTCAAGTAGCGCCGCCAGGTCAGACCCTTTTTTTGCCCGGTACGATTCAAGCAGGCGAGCGATTTTAGAAAACTTAGTGAGCGTCGCTTCTAAGGTGAGGGCCCGCCCAAACGGATTGTAAAAATGCGATGAAGCCCAAGAAAAAATCAAGAAAGCGCCGAACCATGGCACCAGAAAATACGGCCCAATTGACCGTGCGATAAAACCGATGCCCAGCGCAATGGCTAAAACATAAAGCGCAACGATGGCCAATACCATTCGCGGCGCCTGGCTTGAATGAAACGGCTCGTCTACGAAAGACTCGAGGCTCAGCAGATCAACGATAGCATCGTTTTCTAAGTTGCCGAGCAAGTGAAGCTTGCGGCGAAAGGCGCGTTTAGCCTGAAGCTCTTTTACGATCGCCTGACGATGCGAAATCAGATCGTTGGTGATGCCGTTGCTCGAAAATAAGGCCGCCAATTTTTGAAATCCAGAATTAGAGAGGGTGGTGTTTAAAAGCCGCAGCAATGAGCTTTCGCCCACCAGATCCAGATCCGAATAGTAGCGGGGTGATCCCACGGTTTCGTAAAGGGGCAGAGCGGGAAGACGTGTCCAATCGCGTTCAATCACCGCAACTTCTCGTTCTAAAATTATCCGGTAGGTTACGCGTTTGCGCAGGGCGGTGCGCACTTTGGAGTGCCAAAGCACCAGAACGATAAAGGTCGCTACAAAAAGGATGGAAAAAGGGGGGCCCCAGGGATGGCGGGCAAACACCAACGCAATGGTGCCGAAGAAGCCAAGGCCAAAAGTCACCATCCGGGCCGTGGCCAGACTGGCTTCGCGGGTACGCAAGCTGGCCAACTGTTTTTCTAGCCGTTTTATGAATTTGGTTTGTGAGTCGATGGCTAAAAATAGAATATTTTGCGTGCCCAGTCAGCAAATTCGATCGTTACAAAATATTTTCACTTTTGGAGTGAATCAAACTGTCTTCACAATGTGTCTGGCGCATTGACGCCGCGCGGCTCGGTGCGGCAAGTCCAGAGTATGGGTACTATTAATAGGGGTTTTTCGTTATCATTGGGGCTGTCCTTTTGGTTTTTGGCTTCGGCGTTTGCCGCTGAACCGCAAAAATCCTGTTCAGATCGTTTAGTGTTAAAGGAGAACCCGCTTTTGTTGACCAGCACATTAGAACACGAAGCGTTTCCGTTTGATAAATTGAAAGTCTCCGACTTTCCTTCGGCCCTGCTGCAGGGGTTGCGTCTTTCCCAGGCACGGGTGGAGTCGGTGAAAAATAGTCCAGAGGCCCCCACCTACGCCAATACCATTGAAGCGTTAGATCTGGTTTCGGAACCCATGGACCAGGCGATGTCGATTTTTTCACTCTATCGCTCAGTTATGAAAAATGCGCGCATCGAAGCATACGGCGACCGGCTCGATCCCCTTTTCACCAAATTTTCTAATGCGATTTTTACGGACCCTAAGTTATTTGAACGGGTAAATCACGTCTACGAACATCAGGCTTCGGCCAATCTCAACGGCGAGCAGAAACTGCTGCTCAAAAAAACCTACCAGGCCTTTGTACGTAACGGAGCAAAGCTGGGCCCGGCTGAGAAGGCCAAAGTTCTTGAGATCGACAATCAGCTGGTCAAGTTGGGCACCCGATTTAAAAAGAACGTGAGTGACGCTACAAACGGTTATTCGCTAGTGATCACCGACCCCCAAGAGCTTGCCGGGCTACCCGACAGTGCGATTGCGGCTGCGGCCGAAGAGGGCAGAAAGCGAAAAAAGGAGGGGACGTGGGTGTTCACTCTCCACGCTCCAAGCGTGATCCCTTTCTTGAGTTACCTGAATAACCGTTCTTTGCGGGAGAAAATGTGGCGAGCCTACAGTGGACGCGCCAGTGCGGGTGACACCGACAATCGACAGGTGCTCGTCGAGATTGCCAGACTCAAGGCGGAGAAAGCCCGCATTTTGGGCTACGCCACCTATGCGCACTTCAAGCTCGAAGATCGGATGGCGAAAAATCCAGAGACGGTTGAAACTTTTTTGAATGATTTGACCAAAGTTTACCGCCCGGCGGCCGAGCGCGATTTGGCCGAGCTAGAGGCCTTGGCGGGCCATCCGTTGCAGACTTGGGATTTTGGTTACTACACCGAGAAGCTTCAAGAGCAGAAATATAGTTTTAAGAGCGAAGATCTGCGCCCCTACTTTCGTTTAGATCGAGTGTTGCAAGGCGCTTTTTTTGCGGCGAGCCGTTTGTACGGAGTGAAGTTTGTCGCCAAGCCAAATTTACCCACTTGGGATGCTACGGTGCAGGCTTTTGAAGTGCGCGACAAAGACAATCAATTTCTATCCCTCTTTTACTTTGATCCGTTTCCGCGTGAGTCAAAGCGTCAAGGGGCGTGGATGACCGATATTCGGGGGGCTGGCGAATATCACGGAGCCGATCGCCGTCCGCACGTGCTTAACGTGGGCAATCTCACTCCGCCGCTCGAAGGGCAGGAGGCCACGTTAACCTGGGATGAGGTGCGCACCATTTTTCACGAGCTGGGGCATGGGCTTCATTCGATGATGACGCGGGTGAAAACACCGTCATTAGCGGGCACGAGCGTAACCTGGGATTTTGTTGAGTTGCCCTCTCAGTTTTTTGAAAACTGGGCGATTCAACCCGAAGTGTTAGATGTCTACGCTAGGCACAAGGATACTGGCGAGCGCATTCCCGAAGCGCTCATCGGCAAGGTTCGCCGCGCCGAAACTTTTCAGGCGGGCTACCGTGGTTTGCGTCAGGTGATGCTGGCCAGTTTAGACATGGCTTGGCACAGCCGCGATCTTTCAAGTGTGAGCGTGGCTAATTTGGAAGCTTGGGAGCAAGCCATTACTGACCCTTACCGTTTGTTGCCTAAGGTTCCGGGGTTTTCGTCATCAACGACATTCAGCCACGTTTTCGCCGGCGGCTATTCTGCCGGGTACTACAGTTACAAATGGTCTGAAGTGTTAGCGGCCGATGCTTTTGAGATGTTCAAAAAGAACGGTGTGTTCGATGCGGCTACGGCCCAACGTTTTTTAACGGAAATTTTAGAGCGGGGCGGAACCGAAGAGGCCGATGTTCTTTACCTGCGTTTCCGCGGTCAAGCGCCGGATCCGAAAGCGTTGCCCCGCAGTGAAGGGTTAAGCCAGTAGCCTGGCAGACTATCAATGGGTGGTTTTACAGAATGCCAAATGCGACGGTCACGTCTAAGTGGAAGCCGGCGTATTGGCTGAGTAGCGATCCCGCCCGGTTGGCGTCGCCTAGTACGTCGTATCGGTAAAAGGTCACCACCGGGAAATGTGGGTCGATGCGCGAAGGCGAAACCAGCATAAAGCCGTAGGCCACATGATTTAGTCCGCCAAGTTGGCCACTGGTACCGTAGAGATAGTCGTTATGTCTACCGTCTCCCCAAGCCAATGTCGCAAAAAACTGTGGTTGGATTGAGGGCTTTTCATTTTCAAAACGAAAACGGCCCAGAGTTACCCTTGCGGTGAGTTCTAAATAGTGGCCGCCGTGGGCTTTTATGTCTTTGGAGTAGGCGAGGTCTATTTGGTACCAAGTGGTTTTGAAATTGGGGAAGAAGGCTTCGACTCGGGTTGTCCATTCCCACGAGGATTCGCGGGCATTGCGGGCGGTAAGGGGGCCGGCGGTCATAAAGAGCGGTCGATCGCTTACGCTGTTGATTTTAGTGCGTAGGCGGAGGACGTCGGAAGCCACGAAATCTGTAAGCTCAAGGCTCATGCCAAAAAACTGAATGCGTTCATCAAACATGCCGAGGTAAATCAGCGGACTGGCCTGTACCCCATCGTAAAGTAGGGCCCCCCGTCGTACCAAATCGTTAGAAAATTTCGCGCCGGTGGCCAGGGTAAATAATTTACCGTCGTAGGGCAGGGCGATGCTAGCCAGCAAAAACGAGACGAGTACGAGGTAATTTCTGATCGGGTTCATAGAGTGTAGGATCTTACAAAAAAGTGGCGAACAAATTACGGCAACCGCACAACTGGTATACGTATTCTTGACTGAGACGTACGGCGAATTCAATTGGTCCTTTTGGTGCATGAGTGCTCTGCATGAATTTGAGCCGATTTTTTGTTGTGATCTTTTTAGGCGTGTTGTCTTTGATCTCGTTTGGCGAGGCAGACCACATTGGTTTCCCTTCGTATAATCGACCGGGTGCGGTTTCTGGTGGCGGAGGGTCATTGGGATTTAACCCCTGCTCCTTGGGCCGACCTCCGTACTTGCCTGCGGTGCCCCAAGTAAACTCGCCGCCGGCGCTGCCCGTGGCCGTGGTAAACAAGCCAACGCCATCTCCAGTGCCTTTTCCGCAGCCAAGCGAAAAGCCAACGGCTACCCCCGAGGTGCTGGGCAACCTTAAGTTGGAAGCATCGGCTGAGCTTGAGTTGCTCAAGAACAACTATGACCCGTCTCTCAATTGCATTCGTTTGGTTAAACGAGCTGAAAGCATCGCGGTGGAGGTGTCGAATAAGAGCTGTGGCACCAAGGCAGACCCAGTTCTCACCATTCCCACCGAAGGTAACAATCTCATTTACCAGGGTAAGACTATAGGAACATGGGACAAGGTGGGAGGCACTTTCCGCCTGATAGAATTCTGCTCGGGTCGCTTTGGCTTAAGTTGTCGGCCCCTCTTTAATGGCCCGCTTTTAAAATCACTAGCTCCCGCCATTCCGTAGTCCACCCAGGCTGACGTTTGGTTTGCAATCGGTGCGACAAAACCGTGGCAAAGCGGGCTGTTTAAGCCTTCCGCCTTGACGAAAGTGTACAATTTGGAGACTTTACGCCGTCCTGAGCGCTGCATTAAAGTGAGCAGCGCTCGGCGTGTGTGGTGGGCGTAGCTCAATTGGTTAGAGCACCAGACTGTGACTCTGGGTGTCGGGGGTTCGATTCCCCTCGCCCACCCCAAAAATTTCGCCTCCGCGAAATTTTAGAAAATCGAAAATCGAGAATCGCTTGAGAATAGTTAGAAAATAGAGGCCGTCGCGGCGAAATTTTCCTCTATTTTCGATTGTCGATTTTCGGGCGATTTTCAACACGCTCCCCACAGCCCCTTTCCAATTTGGACATCACTAGTCAGGCTCGTTCCAAAAGCGAGGTCCCATGTCATTCCTGTTCGAAAACCTAGACGTCTACAAAAAGAGCCTAACATGGCTGGAAACGACAGAGGAAATTTGCAAACGATCACGAGGACTAGCATCCAATAATCTCCTCGATCAGTTCTCGCGGGCCTCCCTGTCTATCTCCCTAAACATCGCCGAAGGAAATGGCCGCTGGCATAAGCCCGACAAACGCCAATTTTTCTGGATTGCCAGAGGTTCCGTCTTTGAATGCATTCCCGTCTTACATGTCCTCTCCAAGGCAGGAGTCATCAACGGGACGGATCTAGCCGCGTATCGGTCAAATTTGGATGAACTCGCAAGGATGCTGACGGGCTTGATCAAGTCAGTGGAGGCGATTCATTCAGAAATGGCGCGGCCATCGCATAGAACGGAGAATTCTGTTAAGTCTTCGAAATCGTAGGCCATCCCCAAAAGGAGTATTGGTTCGAGTCCCGTCATCAGGTCCAATCGAAATAGTATTCGAACCACGAAGAGTTACATCCCCGGGGCATGCGGGCATCGGGGGTGCTTGAGAGAGTAGTGTGAAAAGTCCGGGGTTTGTGGCGTGGGATCTTCTGAACCGTAAGGTGGGTGCCCGGAACTCCGGGCACTTGAATACTCCGTTTTCCTGGAAACTAAGTTGTTAACCAGATGTCTTTCTCTTCTCGTGCGTCTTAGTCAGCTGATCAAGCTTTTCAATCACCCACAACTTGATCAAAGCTTGCCGAGCGACACCAAGCCTTTCAGCTTCCTTATCCAGTTCTCCAATAGACCACGCCGGAAAATCGACGTTTACCCGCTTCACTCCTTGGGAAAGATCGAGATGTTCAGAGATATCTTCTCCGCGATCGAATTTTTCATCCAATTCAGACGCCGTAATTTCTTTCTTCTTCTTATTTTTCATAGAGTTTTTTCTCCTCTTTGCGAGAACGCCTTACCGAAATAATACGAATCGAGTTTTCCTTTCGACGCGTAATGATAGCGCTCCAGTGCACGTCTTGGATTTTTCCAACGACCAACCATCGAGGTTCATCGGTTGTGAAAACTGGAAATTCCATCACGGCGCCATCCCACAAAGCCTGCGCCTCTTCGAAATCGATCCCATGTTTCTTCTTATTCTTCGCACTCTTTTCTGGATCAAACTCGAATCTCACCCCTTAATTGTATCATTTTAGTATATTTTTGCCATAAAAAAGGTATAAATAAGGTGCGCGATGGGTGACGGGATAGTATTCGAACCATCAACCATTGCCCGGGAGTGCCCGGCCCAATGGACTGCGAGGCAGATTGACCTGGACGAGCTGGCAAAACTACGTCGGGCAGGCTGGAATTCGAAGGAATTGCAGGCCCATTTCGGCTTCGGGAGAACCAAGATTAACAAGGAGTTGCGCCGATTGCGTAGACATACTCCTTAGAGTTCAAGATCTTGACCCGCCGTTCCGATTAGTAAGATCGGAATGATCGGAATGATCGGAATGATCGGATACCTTACAACCCTTAGCCTATTAGCCACCCTAAGTGGAATAGCCAGCGGTCCAATCACTACCCAATCCTCCCAACCTACGAAGCGGGAAGTCACTAAACTCCATGAATCACCCGGAAATACCCGTACCCAGAGTGGGGATGCTCCTGCTTCAACCGAAGTGTTCATCTTATGTTTTTTCGATCAACAGGATGGTGCCCTACGCGGAGCCTGTGACAAGACTGCAAAAAAGCTGAGAAATTGTAATTACAGAGTGACCCAAAAAGACGATAGAAGATTTTAATGCCTGGAAGGAGAGTTCCAAAGGAGAGGGCAACTCAAAAGAAATGCCCTTATTTATTCTAGGGCATGGCGTCCCCCGCAAAGAAGGGCATTGCATTGGCCCAAATTTTATTCCGACAAAGAAGATCGTTGAAAGCGTTCGCACGGTTTTCCCCCATTCTCGTCCTTGGATAACCTCCTGCCACAGCGGCCAAGCCTGCTTAGATTGTGTTGGGCAATGTATCGGTGCGGGTTGCGCAAAAGACCAATTAGTCGGTGTCTTGTACACCGAGGATACCGAAACAACGACGGACATGCTTGCGGATCTTCTTTGCGATGAAAAACTCTTTCTTAAATATTCCGATGGGAAATGTGAAATCGGCAATGCCGGACTAAGAAAACTTTGGGAAGAAAGGTATGCTTTCGAGCTGGGTGTTTACGAAGACAACCTGATTTACAAAACGGACAAGGCTTCCCCCGAGAGATCGGAAAAAACCAAGAAGGAATGGGATAAATTTGAGCAGGAAGTCCGTCAAAGATACAAGGGAAAGGAAGTAGAGATTACGAGAGAAGAAAAGAGTGGCGGGACTCTCGACGTTTGTAGAATCCATGTGAAAGCTAGATACTTTGTAAATGATGTTCCTTCCCGCTACGTGTACTTAAGTGGGGTGGCGAATCCATGGGTCCTCACATGCCTTTAAACAGCACACTTCACCACCTACCGAAGTCTTCGAAGCTCCAAATTGATCTTGGACCTCCCAAAGCCGAAATGGGCCTGTAATTCTTTTGAGGTCCAGCCTTCCCGACGAAGTCTTGCCAGCTCGCCTAGGTCAATCTTCCCTCGAGTCCATTGGGCCGGGCGACGTTGGCCCCAAAAATCGGAGCATTTGAAGCTTCCTAACAACCCGCATAAAATTGCGGTAAGGGGAGTGGAAAATGAAGAAGTCCAGGTTCACG
>JAYSWN010000198.1:0-2877 GCA_043718025.1 Pseudomonadota bacterium | reverse complement strand
CTATCTTAAACATTGAAAGCCGTTAGGGAAATTGTTATCCCACCCACCCGATGCGCCAACTTTATTTTTGCGGTGACTGACTCTCAGGATAAAGCGGTCTATCGTTTCTTGTCTGAACCGAGTGCTTTACATTTTTTTCGAGGTCGTTCGCGTGAATGAGTCTAATAACAGATCAACCCCCGCCAATTTGGGATGTTCGTGAACCAACGGCTTGGCATTCTGACTTCATCGGAATTCTCTCAGCTTTATTTTGACGATCACATCTTGGTGCGCCACCTAATCGAACAGGGGTTTGTTCCCGAAACCATCGTATGGACTGAGCCAAGCAAAGAGCTGCCGGCAAAAATTTTAGTGCGTACCCCGTGGGATTACTTCCAAAAACACGAAGCCTTCATTAAATTCTTAGAGACATCGGGGGCCGAGTTCTTTAATCCCGCCTCTTTGATGGTTTGGAACCTCGATAAAAACTACTTAACTCAATTAAAAAATGCGGGGGTGCCAATCGTGCCTACGCAGTTTTTTGCCCGTGGCACTCGCCCCGCTGATTTGCCTGCGCAATTAAAGTGGTCGGAATCGGTGTTGAAGCCCACCATTTCGGCGGGTGCCCACCTTACGATTCGGGCGTCGAAAGACGATTGGGGAAAAGTGCTTGGCGTAGTCACCGAAATATTGGCGGAAGGTGATTTGATGGCGCAGCCGTTTTGCGCTGAAGTTTTGCCGAAGGGCGAAATTTCGCTTATGTACTTCAATGACACTACCGCTTGGGCCTTTAGCCACGCGGTTTTGAAAAAGGCGAAAGACGACGATTTTCGCGTACAAGCTCTACACGGTGGCAGCGTCGAAAAGTGTAACCCCTCCGATGAGCAATTTTCTCTGGCCGAGCAAGCATTGGCGGCTTTGCCCGAACCGGGTCTTTACGCCCGCGTTGATCTTTTGCCCTACGAAGGCAAGTGGGTACTGGCCGAGTTAGAGCTGATTGAACCCGAGCTTTTCTTTCGTTACGATAATGCCGCGCCAAAACGACTCTGCAATGCTTTGCTTAGTTGGTGTTGAGCGCCGTAAGCAGCTAACCCAGCACGATAATCACGCAGCCAACGCAGGCTACCAACGTAAATACGAAACTCTGCCACCGAACCCGCTCGCGCAGAAAATGGTGCGAAATCGGCAATACCCAGACGGGGTAGGTTGAGAGCAAGGCGGTGGCGACGCCCGCTTTAGAGTACTTCAGTCCGATCGACATCAGAATCAGACCGATGAAAGTTCCGAGGGTGGCCGTGGCGGTTAATATTTTGAAGCGTGGTTTGTCGGTGAGTAGCGAATCCAACCGGCTCGGTCGGTAAAGACAAAACACAATTAAAAAAACTTGGGCGGGGAACAAGCGCAGAAACGTACCCATAAACGGATCAACGTGCGGCATGCCGTAGCGGCTAAGTACCACCCCTACCGCGTGGCCCACTCCCGATAACCCCATCCATACGATACCGATTTTTTTTGAAGGCTTGAAACCGTCGTCTTCGCGAACCGACGCATGGGCGGTAAAAAACAACGCTCCCGCCACGCCGCTCACCGTTACGACAATTCCCAAAAGTTCGTGGCCGCGTAAAGTTTCGCCCAAAAATAGATACGCGAGCAATGCCGAAAGTGGTGGTCCCAAGCAAACCGTGGCCGAGGCCGCCGGCGCCCCTAAGTGGCGCAATACCGCGTAGGCGGCGGTATCGCCCAACGCAATTCCCATCAGGCCCGAGAGCAGCAGCGAAACGTAAATTCCGGTTGCCGAAGGCAAGGGCGGACGAAAAAGCACCAGCAAGCCTACGAGCCCCACGAGGCCCACGTAGTTTTTAAAAAGATTGATACCCCAGGGCGTGATGCCGTAGCTCCACCGCCGGAAAAGACAGAGGGCCACCGCCCACGAAAAGGCGGCACCGAGAGAAGCCAGTTCTCCCCAGTAAGTAGGGTCAGCAAGGTTCATAGGTTATTGGTTCTACTTACGCGGCGTGCCGAACTCAAATTGTTAAAGTTTCTTCAAATTCGTTCCGAGAAAGAGAGTAGCAGCCTGTTCCCTCTACCTTCGGAGCACACCGCACATGAAAACTTCACCGTATATTGCCGCCGATCTGGACTCACTGGAGCGCGAGCACGAAAAAGTGCACGCCGTAATGCTCGACCATTATGAACGCTGTTCGTTCTGTCACTCTAAGCTTCTTTTTAGCCACAACCTTAATCTTCAGCATTTAGAAATAGTAGAATCCGGCAAATGCCCGGCTTGTGGTGTGACCTCTACCCCGAAGCGTTTCACCGTTCAGTGAAAGACGCGAAACACTTCTACCGCGCCAAAAAAGAGTAGTAGCACTTCCAATAAGGTGAGCTGCTTTCTATCAAAATTTTCTGCAATGCCTTGAAGTGCCGCGGCCGCCAGAACTCCGCGCGAGCCGAGGGTTCCCCATTGAATAAACGCTAAGGCGTAAAGCCCGAGGGCTACGGGGATGCTACGGTAGAGCCACTGCAGCGGCGAGCGAAGCGTGAGGGCGGCGCCTCCCACCAGCAAGACCAGACTTAAAGCCTGGCCGATGAAGTGGGGCCAGCCTTCGGCGGCGGCCAGCTGCAACGCTTGAGTGGGCGGAAATAGCTGCGACAAAAAAGAGCCACGCCATTGGTACCAGATCTCTGCAATCGAAAAATTGGTGATCCAGAGTGCCGCGGTGACGGGAACCACGAAGAAAATTAGCCGGCGGGCGACCACCGACTTTTGAAAATGCTGCTGGAAAAATAAAAAGAAATAGACGATGAGCGGCAAAAACCAAACGCCGGTGGTCGCCCGCCGGCTAATTTTCTTCGTGGTTCCCGTCACCGCGGCACTCTGGATCACCAATTTTTCGA
>JAYSWN010000197.1:0-19017 GCA_043718025.1 Pseudomonadota bacterium | reverse complement strand
ACGGCGGTGGGGTTAGAGTACTCGTGCTCAACCTGGTGACAGGAGGCACAAGACACCGTGCCGTCCCGAGAAAGACGCTTATCGTAAAAGAGCAGCCGCCCGAGTTTAGCGGTAGCAAGACGTGGGGGTGACGAGCTTTCGTACTTCGGTAGTCCCGCGAGCGGAGTGGCAAGCAACCACTGAAGCCTGGTTTCGATACTCACGGGCACTAGGGTCAAGAGGGGGAGCACAAAATGAAGAGGGTTCACGGGCAACCCGCAAACTCAATTTCGGGAATGACTTTAATCTCGACGTTTCCGCGCAGAGCTTTGGCGATAAGACAATAGGCCTCGGCCTTTACCACCGCCTGCTCGGCTTTAGCTAAAATTTCTGGACCTGCGGCTTCTCTCAGCAATAGCTTGGGAAAATGAGTGATGCGTTTGACCTCTAGCCCACCGGCGGTCGACACCTCAATCTCACTCTCCAGACGCAGACGATGAACTGAAATCTTCAGCAGATTTAAAACCGTCCCCAACGTTAGTAAAAAACAAGCGGCCGCGGCACCCAGAAGAAGCTCTTCGGGGTTGGTTCCCACTCCCGCGCCATTGAGCGATTTGGGCGCGGAAAAAGGAAACTCGATCGTCGGAAAAGAAAGCTCCCCGTTACCATTCAAGCCACCGATCCATTTGGTCTTCACCCGAAACAACTCGCTCATTGAAACTCCTTTATATGTTGGCCTACAAAACTATTAAAGGTTTCTGCCGGATGGGAAGTAAGGTCTTCCACCGAAGTGGTAACGCGAGCGGCATCGCCTCGACGGTAGCTAGCGTAGAGTTCAAGCAGCGCCTCTATCTTCCACGCGGGAAATTGCCGCTGGGCCATGAACTGGCGGGTCCCTTCCTCACTGGCACTGACGTAACGAATAGGCCGGCCCAGGGCGAACGTCAGGTCCGAAACAGATTCGCAAAAGCTAAGGGCGCGCGGACCAGTTAGCTCCAAGGTAAGTCCGTTAAACCGATCTTCGAAGAGTGCGTGATAGGCAACCCTTGCCACGTCTTTCGCATCCACAAAAGAGAGCCGCGCGTCCGCGGCCGGAACGGCCACCATCGAGCTCGCCTTTATTGCGGCTGCGTAGTGTTGAATAAAGTTCTGCATCAGAGCATTGGGGCGCAGGTTTACCCAAGGAATTCCTGAATCTGCCACCAAACCCTCGCACTCGGCATGCCACCGCAGGAGTCGGGCGGGGGAGTTCAAAGCGGCGCCGAAGGCGGAAATCTTAACCACGCGTTCCATTCCCGCGCGCTTGGCGGCCATTAAGAGTTGAGAAGTGAGCTCCACCATACTGTCGACAACGGGCGTGAGAAGAAAAAGATGGGTGGCACCTTTAAAGAGCGAATCGTAAGTGCGGGGATTAAAGTAATCAAAATCTTGCCGATTGCCGGTGCGGGCCTCAACTCCGTTGTCGTGAAGCAGACGAAGTAGATGAGAACCAATACTTCCGGTGGGCCCGAGCACGACGACATCAGACATGGGATTCCTTTTTGCGCATCACCGCAAACCAAGCACGCGGGGAGTGGGCGGTTGAACCGTGATAAATAGTGTGCTGAATTTTTAAAATCTGAAACGCATCGGCAAAAAGCTGATGAAGATCTCGCTTAGAAAAACAAAGCGGTCCAAAATCCTGAAACAAATTTTCTGTACTCATCACTTTCAGCAGCAACATTCCGTTGGCCGCCAACAAACGATTTACCGAACTAAGGTAGCCGGCCCGCGCCTTGTGATCGAGCACATGAAAGCAGCCTCGATCGATGACGATGTCATAAACGTCGGTTAGCGCCGTGCGGGTTATATCGTCTACAAAAAAATTGATGCCGGGGTAAAGCACGGTGGCCCGGCGGACGGCGGGTTCGGATACGTCGGTGCCCGACACCTGATGCCCTTGCTCGCTTAGGAGATGAACTTGGTTTCCGAGGCCACAACCCACATCTAAAATTGTCTTTCGCGGGCCCCTCATTGACCGCAGCTCGCGTTGTATATCCGGGTCAACGTGGGGGAAATGCCAAGGAAGGGTCTCTTCCTTGGCCACCGTATAGAGCTGGCTCCAGTCAGGATGCCGTTGTCCGGGCCGTAGCCCGGGGATTTTTGAGCGTTCCACAATCACCTCAACGGAAAAAGAGTTGCACCGGCCCGCCGGTGGGGAAAATCTGACTCAGCCGCGCTTTATCCTCGTCGTTAATGATGCGATCGAGATCGATCTCTTTGAGATGCGTCATCTTTTCCAGACGATCGATTACTGCCGCCGGAACCGACGTCGCTTTCAAGCGAAAGAGATGAAGGTTTTCAACGTCTGGATTGGAGTCCAGAAAGTCCTCAGGAAATTTGCTCAGTCCCGCGCCGATGATGACAAGGGTTTTTAAGTGGGTGAGGTCGCGAAGGAGACCTTCGGGAAGCTCGGGCGCCGGATTGCTGCGTATATTTAAAATCTCGAGATTGCCTAAGCCCGTGAAGTCATCGGGGTGATAAACCTGAATTTTTCTGCGGCTCACGTCGAGGCGCTTCAGTGTCAGCAGATCGGATTCGGTTATTGTGTCACAACTTTTTTTAAGTAAATTCTGCAGCACCACCTTTATAGGCTCGCTACGATCGCAGGCCGGCTTTACCGCCGCCCGTGCCGTTGAGTTAATATTTCCGACCAAGGCGCAAACGCCCACTAAAACCAATGCTATATTTTTCATACTTACCTCCGATTGCGGGGCGCTTAAGGCCCCTTCATATTCAACATGACCGACCCTCAATTGATTTCCCACTTACCAGCCCTTCTAAAAACTGATGGGATTTGACGGGATTCATTTTTTACTCAAAGTTCAGCCCCACTGAATAGCCCCACCAAAAGACTCGCAAATTTAATCAGCGTTATCTCCAGTTAAAGGGGACATCCCCCCGCCAGCCTACGCTGAAGGATCCGAATTGGGCCCGCCACTGACCAGCTCTCGAATTAATTGATGGGAATTGAGGGGATTGGGAATATATTGGGGAGGTCGCGGTTTTGGGGTTCATATGCTGGCTTCTCTTTTCTTCGCTGGCCAACACAAATTGGTAGCACAACAAACCGTTGACTCTCCTAATCCTCAATTCTCGATAAATGATTTTTCGTACGTCGTGGGCGCGCTCGTCCTCCTTGGACGCATCGACGAAGCCGAGACCCTTTATCTACTGCGAGAAAAACAGCTCACTCCGGCTCAAAAAACTGCCTGCCGTTTTTTTCTCGGTACCGGCCTATGTCGAGCCTCGCTCTACGAACGATCGCGCGCTTATTTCATCAAGAACATCAAATCACGACGAGAGAACGAGGACTCTATTTCCCGTTTCTACCTGCACCAAGGGCTTGGTTTTTATTATTACTTCGCCGGTAGCATCAAGAAAGCACTACGGGCGGCCGAAAAAAGTTTTACCTACTCACTGGACGCGGGATTTCTCTACGGCCGCGCCTTTGCCGCTGATTTAAAAGGGCACTCACTCGTGCAGACCGGAGAGGTTAGCCGCGGACTCAAGACTCTGGAACTGGGCGAGCATCTGGCCTCACAGCTTGGGGCTGAATGGCTTAAAGAGACCATTCAGTCGTCTTCCATGACTTACCGATTGCGTTTCGGAATCAGTGGCACTCAGGGAGTCAGCCTCGTTTTAAAGAAGATCAAAAGCCTTTCGAAGCAAGACACTTACACTCAGTCCGCCCTTCTTATCGAGCTTTCGCAGGAGTATTTACGAAAGGGGAGGCTAACCGAGGCGAAAGACTGTCTGAACGACTGCTGCGCTCTGGTTTACGCCTCACAGAATCGACGGCAGGCGGCCATGCTGAATTTGAGATACGCCTATATCCACTACTTGGAGGGTGAGCCGCATCTTGCTCTTAATCTGATCCGAAACGCGCTTACCCAAATTGATCGTGCCGTCGACGTTCTGCTCGAACTTCGGCTACGAGGATTTGAAAAGAAGTTAGTGAATCTACTTAAGATTGCGGTTTGTGAAGTCGCACTGGAAAAAGAGGTGGCTAAACTCACCTCCCGGGTGGGCGAGGCCGTGGCTTTGAGGATGTTAGCGAGACAGACCCCTCCGGGAAAGGCGCCGCTTCGCCTTGGTGAGGATATCGTCGGTGATCTTTGGGATCTGCTTCAACGCGATCCGGCGGGATCGGTGGAAGCCATCTTAAAAAGTGGTTACTGGGGAATGCTGGCCGAGGTGCTACCGGTGAGTCGTGGCCAGCGGGCACTGTACCTTGAGCTCGAACCGGGCTCGCTGACTATTTTCGATAGCGGAAATGTAGAACACTTTCCGGAGGCAATTTCTCGATCGCTAAAAGCGGTGCTGCTAGAAATTCAAAAAGGGCCCAGAACGAAACAAGATCTGATCTCGACAATTTGGAAATACGAGTACCATCCCCTAAGACACGATCAGCTGATCTATTCGGCCGTCGCTAAACTTCGCAAAATTTTGGGGCGCCGGTCGCATTGGGTGGAGGCGTCAGAACAAGGTTATCAATTGCGGGGCGACATTAAGGTGCTCGCTCATCGAGAGCAAGAGACGCCCGTTTCCGAGCTGGTGGCGAAAGAGGCCACGCCGATTGGGATCGGGCTCAACCATCGGCAACACCAAATTTTGCGTCTACTCCGGCAGAGCGAGTTTATCGACACGGCGACGTGCTGCACGCTTTTTGAGACTTCAGAGGTTACCGCCAGCCGCGATCTCAACGAGCTTCTCAAGCTTCAGTTTATCGACCGAATTGGCCGCGGTAGAGCAACCAAGTATCGAAAAAAAGCTTTCGAGATCAATCAAACTCAATAAGGGAGATATGTGAAAACACTCAAATTACTATTGCTAGGCGTCTTATCCCAAACCGGATTCGCTTCGAGTTACTCAGTTCCGGTACCAGAATCGTTGGCCGACTTTGCCCATTACACCAACACCGTCGCCAACGGCTCAATTAAAAACGGCGTGCTCACCGTGGAATACGAACTGCCGGAGGCTCTCGTTGGCAAAATCACTCCGAGCCTGGTCTTCAATGGACGGGTGACGGCCGGCCCATTTATTAATGTTTCCGGACAGTTTATAAGAGGAACTTGCATGCGCACCAAGCTCAAACCCTTAACCTGTATGTTGCACTACTCGGGCCTAATGATTGACGCTGCTTCGCGCGACGCCGTCATTAAAGAAACCTTCTCCGGAGAAATGCTAGCCGCACGAATGGAGGTTGGGCGCCTATTCGGCAACGACCCAGCCGGCATTCTGTTTATCGACTTAGCGCCGTAAATATTGACCGTTAGGCAGCTTCCCCTGACGGGCCGTTTCAAAGAAGTTGGGAACAGCTGCAAACCCTTGGCACGGGCGGCTGTTGGGTGTACCACTCTCCACTCTTTGGAGGTTCATTATGAAGTGGTGTTCAAGCGTCTTTACACGCATTTTGTGGCTATGCCTGCTCTCCACGTTCGGTCTGGTGCCGCAGGGGATGGCCGCTAGGCTTCCGCAACTCAAAGTGATTTATCTCGTAGATACAAATGCCGGAACCGTTGGCGCAGATGTCACCCCCGGGTGTGTAGAAGGGCGAAAGACTTTTGAAAAGATCCTGGCCGAAACCTTTGAAGGCAAAGAAGAGCGCTATAAATTCAGGGCCATTGGCGAATACTACCTTAATCGCGAAAATCTTTATGAATACCTCCGCGAAAACGCCGTCGACGATCCCTCCGACACAGTCTGGTTTCATTATTGCGGGCATGGCGCTACCGATCCGGAAACGGGTCACTACTTTGCCACCAGTGCGGATGATATCGATCGCAGTGATCTGAAAGACGTTCTCGTTGGCACCGGCGCGCGCTTGGTAGTGATGACCTCAGATGCCTGCAGCTCACCGGGCGCTTTTCAGTTTTTGCCGCCGCGGCGCTCGCCCGCTTCATGGGAAGTCTTTAGTCAGCTCTTCTTTGAACACTCCGGAGTGACTGACATCACTGCCGCCACAGCCCCCGAGCTGGCGTGGATCAACTTCAGGCGCGGAGGCTTTTTTGGGCAGGCTCTAGGAGACCTCTATTGCTCAGAGGTATCCTCGGTAGATTCTAATGGTGATGGCTTTGTGACGTGGGAAGAAGGGTACACTTTCATAAAGAGCCGGACACAAGAAATTTTTTCGGATGCTCGTGACAACGCAAAGACAAATTTTCCGGATTCCGAAATTACAAAAGTTTACAACCAGACGCCAGCTCAGTTTGGACTCGCCGCTCGTAGCGATGGAAGTATTCCGATTCAGAATGGAATGAAAATTCGACTGGTTAATTCGACCGACAGCACGCTCAAGTTATCTGGCAGTTTTTACATGCCAAACGAAGCGGGCCAGGCGTGGAATTGGACACCCGCCGGCGGGCAGAAATGGGGTTATGAATTGGCCCCCGGAGCCTCCAAGTATTTAAACTCTGCTAGTGGGGGGCCGCTGGTCGCCGCCGCCGTGAGCTTTACCGCTAGCGCCGGAAATTCTACTTTTGGGCCACACACCGTTACGACCGGCTCGAAGGGGTACTCATCGCGTGCGCCAAAAACGTATGACCTGGTGTTGCGAGAAAATCCGAGTATCGATGGAGTAACCGTAAACACCACTCATCATGTTTTTCGCAAGGGTCGAAAGGGAATGCTAATTCAATTGGGTTTCACCGCCCATCGACTACTTCGCACTAAAGCTCTCGCCAATGCCTTGTTTTATATGTCGGACGGCAAAACCCTCGTAGATTTCGATGGTGCATTCGCTACCGACGGCGGGCAAGTCGGCGTCGCATCTGAGTTTGTCCCCATCTACAATCATAGCAAGTTTGAATTAGGTGAGGTCGAAGGCGTGGAGCTTTTTATGCCGTACGATCAATTGCACCTAAAAGAGGGGAAACACAGCCTCTATTTCAAAATCCATGTTTCCATAGAAGGAAAGACGATCTTTCAGGGAACAAATCTAAACCAGTTTACGATCGGCGAATAATTGAAGAAGGCAAATGGCGGAGCTATTTCACGGCTTCACCAGCCCCGGCGAACTCCTGAATACGGAATTGCCTGAAACCGCAGCCCCCGGCTTTTGCCCACCTCGAGAACGGTCTTAACTCCGGCGATCAGCGCGCGTGCATCACGAGCATTGCCGTCGTGTAACAACACGATTTCGCCGCCCTGCAACTGGTTAGCGATCCGCATCGCTTTGGCCGTGCTGATACGAAACCGCGTGTCGAAAAAACGGCGGTTCCAATGGATTAGCGCAATCCCCAGCTCTTCTAACGCGCGAACCAAGGGCGGAGTGATAATACCGGCGGGAGGTCGAAACCCCACCGGAGGACGACCTAAAAGCGACGCCAATTCTGAATGGGATCTCACGATCCAACTCTGCAGATTGGCTTGGCTCTGAAAAAATGGGCGGTACCGGTGATCCCAAGAGTGATCGCCTACCTCATTCCCCGAATCCACCGCAGCCTTAAGCACCGCCGCATGCCTCTGGGCCCTTTCGCCAATCACAAAAAACGTGGCCTTGGCCTGGTATTCGTCCAATAGCTTAAGCAACGACCAAGTGACGTCGGGGTCGGGTCCATCATCAAAGGTTAGAAAAACGGAGTTTCCGGATTGCGGCAACCAAGTGACGCCGCCTTGGGCAAATTTAAACATCGGCTCTCTTTAATAAAATAGCGGTGCAACCGCTGCGGGCGCTCTTTCCTTGAACCGCGTCGACCGCCACATCAACCCTAACCACCAATGCGTACTTGGCACCGTCGTCAAGAAGCGCGCTGGCCGTATCATCCGCTTCGTCCGCATTGAGACGCTCATGACTCACGGTTAACCCCGGCCCGGTAATTTTAAACACTCGGCTTAAAAACCCGAGCGTCGAATGGTGCAGGCTATTTTGAAAGGCCAACGGACGGGCCACCTTCTCCACGCTGACTCCCAAAAGAAAATCGCAGGTCGAGCGCAACTCTCCAAAATTGGTTTGCACCACCAGCGCCAAGTCATCGCGGTTGATTCCGGCCGGAAGGGACTCAAGCGCTTCGCGGGCGGCGAGAAAGGCGTACTTCATGTTTAGCGTAGCGCGACGAAAATCTGCCAAGTCGTGCAGCGTTTCCAAATCCGCCGTTTTGGTGGTCGCCGTACACACTACGACGTGAATCATACGCGTGCCACCACCAACGCGCCGTTAGTGCCGCCGAAGCCTAAAACATTTTTGAGAACGAAATCGATTTTTTGCGATTGGGGCCAAGCCAATACCGGAAGGACCACTTTGGGATCAACACTAACGAAGCCGGTGGTGGGTAACGCCACTTGCCGCCGCAGGCTCTCCACTACCAAGGCCACCTCGATGATACCGGTAGCTCCCAAAAAATGGCCGTGGGTGCCTTTGGTTGAAGTCACCGGCGGAATCGCAACGCCGGAAAACACGCTTTGAATCGCTAAAGCTTCCGCCTGATCATTGTGAAGCGATCCGGTTCCGTGCGCATGAACCCAATCAATTTGCGACGGGCTCAACGCCGCCATCTCAAGCGCCCGTTGAATGGCCCGAACCGAACCCTGCCCCTGGGGATGGGGTGACGTTGGGTGATACGCATCGAGCGACGATCCGTGGCCTAAAATTTGTCCGATTGGTTTTGCGTTCGGCGCCGATTCTAAACAGAGAAAGGCGCCTCCTTCGGATAGATTGATTCCCGTCCGGTTAGAATCGAACGGTTTGCAAGGCGATTTAGAAATGAGCTGAAGCGATTCAAAACCGCTTCGGATCAGCGTGCATAAAACTTCGGTGCCTCCCACTAAACAACGTTTCACCTTTCCAGAGCGAAGCCACGAGCTGGCCAGACCGAGCGCGTGGATGCTGGCGGCGCAGGCCGAAGTGACAAGTTGCGTGCGTCCCGTAAACGCCCAATGGCGGGCCAGCGTTGCGGTAAAGTCACCGAGCGGAAGTTTGTTTAAAGAGGGCGGTAACGGTTCTCCTTCACGCTCGGGCCCACGCCTTAGAACGGTGACCAGGTCATTCTCCCAAAGCGGAGCCTGCGCGGTCGTAGTCGCCAGGATGAAACCATCGTCGGAGTTAAGTCGGGCCCAGCCCGCCATTTTCATAGCCTGATCCGCGCAATTCAGGGCAATGGCTTCGGCGGTCTCTCCCAACTCGCCAAATCCATTTGTTGTGAGCTGACGCTTCTCAACGACACTTTCCCAAAGGGCCGCACTGCCCTCTCCGGCTCCGGTCAGCATACCCATTCCCGTAATAAAAACCGGGGGGTTAGTTTCTTTGTGATTGTACAAAATCGGCAATGGTCCCTACGGTGCGGAAGATGGTCTGCCCCTGCTCGGGCCCGGTGATCTTAACTTGGTATTTTTGCTCAATGGCGACCACGATTTCCAAGATATCTAGAGAGTCGAGCGCCAGGCCATCGGCCATTAAACCAGTGTGCTCGGAGATCTCCTCTTTCTTCGTATTACGCAGATTAACGCTGGAAATAATGAGATCGGCCAGCTCAGAAACCAGTCGATCGCGTTCAGAATTCATAGCCAGCGTTTTAACGTAATGGAAGGAAGCGGGCAACTAAGCTATCTTTCTGCAAAATGAAGATGTTTTTTACTTTCGTTGCCGCCGTTTTCCTGCAAAGCCTGGCGCAAGGCGTTGATCTTTCGCCCACGGAACTAAAGGAGCATCTCAAGCTATATTCCTCAATGGGTTCGTTTCGGTCGCACTTTATCCAGGTTAAAAAGCTAAAGGAGGTCGAACTTGAGCTGAAATCATCGGGAACGCTCACCGTACGTCGCCCCCGCGAGGTCATTTGGGAGGTAAAAAAGCCCGCAGCCTTGACGCTTAAGATGGATGGCAAAAACCTCACCTTGCGCACGGCCAATAGCGAAACCACCGCCCTCACCGCTGGATTCAAGGGGCTCGATAAGCTGGTGGCCTGGCTAAAGCTCGATGCTGCCGAAATCGCCCGCGAGTACCACGTTTCACGCGAGCCCTCCGGAGAGCTCAATTGCCGGCCCCGAAAAGCCGAGAGCAACGATCCCTTTGTCAGTATGAAACTTCGTTTAAGAACCGACGGCAGCCTAAGCCAACTCTTACTCGACGAGCGATCGGGTGACCAATTGGATATTTCGTTCACCAAGCCAGAGAAAATCCCCTAAAAATGAATCTGAAAGCGATCCCACTGATTCTCCTTTTCGTTAGTCATGTCCTTTCCAGCTTTAGTGCGGGCTCCGTGCCTAATGAAAAGTGGCTCAACGAAAGCGAAACAATCTTCTTTTCGAAGAAGCTGGGAAATGAAATTTCAACGCTTAAGTCTTTCACAACGACTTGGTGGAATTTCCTTATCGTTCAGGATAACCAAGCCAAAGAACGGCTACCTTTGATTCAAGCGCTATGCGCGACCCTGCCTACCTCTGAACTGGTCGACAGAATAGAGTGCGGGCACGACTTAACTCATTACCTTGCCATCGCCAAAGCGTGGGCGGCCGACACCGCATTAAGAGAACCCGCGCCCAGCGGCGAGTTTTTACGACGGCATTTAGAATCGGCCCTTACCAAAGCCTCGCTGCCGATTCCTAAGGAGCTGATGGCCCTGCTTCGAGCCGACCCGTTAGAGAGTTATACCCAATTACAAAAGCACGCGTTGACCCGAATTCCCCTCGACCTCGAAAAAGACGGGGAAATTTTCTTTGACCTAAAAACAAGCCGCTGGGTACTGCCCTTGCGACCGACTTTTTCTCCGCAAGACTCGTCGCCAACGGTTGCGTTGCATCAGGCCATCGAGGCCGGCCTTGGTGGCGGTGGCTGGACTCTGCTCGGCCCCCACGGCTCGGGTTACGAGAACCGCCAGCAGATTCATCGCGATCTGGAAACAGTCTCGTGGATTGGAACCCTTTTGATGGGGCTCTTCGTGGTGATGCTGCTGTGGCTAAGGTGGTTCCGTTTGCTTTGGGCGATTCCGATGGTTTTCGTGGGAATGGGCGCCGCCTCGTTGTGCACAATTGCGCTATTTGGTTCCATCCACGGCATCGTACTCTCCTTTGGAGGCGGCATCGTGGGGCTCACCCTAGATTACTCCATTCACGCCGCATTCAATTCGACTAAGGAGAAAGTTTGGCGCAGTAACCTAGTGGGGCTGGCCACTACTCTAGGGGCGTGGTTCGTCATCTTTTTTTCACAAATACCGTTGCTTCGGCAGCTCGCCTTTTTTTCTATGGTGGGGCTAATCGTCTCGTTTTTTTCTGTCTATTTCCTTCACCGCAACTACTCACCCAAGCTCACGCTTCACCCGCTGGCCCTTACGCCATTGCGATCTCGTTTCACTTCGCAATTGGCCATTGTCTTAGCGGTCGGAATTTTACCGGCCTTTTTTTGGGTGAGGCCCTCTTTCGACATCGGTCAATTCAACTATCAATCCCCGTCCACCCAGCAAAATTATCGGTGGCTGGGGCCCCACTTTAAATTTGGTAAACCTCTGTTCGAGGTGCTGCCCGGGGAAACCGCGCTTATCGCCGCGCACCAGCGTGCGGACTGGGCCCAAAAAGAAGCCATTGCCCTAGAAAGTGCCGCTTTCTACCTGCCGCTTCCCCCCGTGCAGGAGGCAAATTTAGAGAGCTGGCGTTTAGCCTTTTGCCCCCTGCCCGCCTTCACCCTTTCTGTACAAGAGAATCGGTTCTTCTCGCCATTTTTAGAGTCACACGGGTGTCAGCGACTAGTGTCGCGCGATTTAACCGGTGAGCCGCCGGTTTACCTGTCTCACCTCACCGCAAACGGAAAATGGATCGCACTCTGGTTTCCGAAAAATGAGGACGATCGTGAGAAAATTAAGACCGCCTACCCCCAAGCCACTTCACTCGTTGAACTGGTAAATCAATTTCCGCAGGTGCTTTCGCGCGAGTTGCTTTGGATGTTTCCGCTGAGTTTCCTCATTATTTTTATCATGCTCTGGGTTCATTATCGGCGCTGGGGACCGGCCTTAGCCGCTCTGTCTCCTTTTGCCGTAGGCATCGGCCTCGTCTCTTGGTTTACGCTAATGGGGATGCCGTTTAGCTTTGTGAGTCTCGTCGGGGTGACCATCCTTTTAGGCCTTGGAGTGGATTACGGTATTTTTGCCGTCGACCACGCCATTGAAAAGTCGAACGATCCGCAGTCGGTCCGCGATGGCGAGCTAACGTCGTCTTTACTATTTGCCGCGCTCACGACGATTGCCGGCTACCTGCCGCTTATCTTTTGTGGGCACCAGGTTTTGGCTCATCTGGGGCAAGTGTTAACTTTAGGAAGTCTGGGCGCTACATTAGGGGCGTTTTGGTTAGTCCCAATACTAGTACGCAAACCGATATGAAGAAATTTTGTCTTATTGCTGTCTGGCTCATTTTTCTATTCAGTGCGTGGTCGCTATCGGTGGTGCACCTCGCCGTGGTTCTACCGCCGGCGTTGGTCATTGCCACCACCGCGCCCAGCGATCAGTGGCTTACCAAGTCATCTCACGGTCTCAATCACCTGGTGCTCGAGGGAAATCCTTTTTCACGCGGACACTTCGCCGGACAAAAAACAAAGGAGCTGTTGTACACCGAAGAGAGTCAGCTATTTTCATTATTCGAATCGATTATGCCTAATGCCCTCATCCGCCACGGCTTCTTGCTTGGCGTAATGCGCTGGTTTTGGGGAATTGATAAACAAATTGAGGAAGAGCACAAGCAGGAGATGTACGGCGTTTCGTTTTCTGCATCGAGTGAATTTGATCGATACGCCGATAAGTTCAGTCGACAGATCGGCTACCACGGGCTGCACGAGGTTGGGCAATTCTTTACCGACTTTGCTTCCGAGGCTGCCGGCTGCACCGTTTTTCTGATCCCCTCCGTCTCGGGCTGGACCGTCGCCCGTAATTTTGACTTCGAAGGCGGCCGGGTCTTCGATGAAGAAAAAATTTTAAAGTGGGTATTTCCGGAGGTGGGCCTCCCCTTCGTCGCGGTCACTTGGGCGGGAATGGTGGGAATTGTCACCGGCGTAAATCAATCTGGAGTGTACTTATCCCTAAACGCGGCCGGTTCAACCGACTTCCGGCGCTTTGGTACCCCTTCGACGTTGGTGGCCTTATCGACGCTGCAGTACTCAACAACCGCCCGCGAAGCGGTGCAAAGAATCGAGCGCTCCACGATGTTCATCACCGACATCTTTGTGGTGGCGGATAGATCAGAAGCGTACCGCGTTGAGAAGTCGCCCACTCGGGTGAGAGTTGAAAAGTTGACGCTGCCGTCGGTAGTCACCAACCACCTTGAAGACCCTCTGTGGAAGGACGATCGAATCAACCGCTTCCGGCGCGACTCCTTGACCTCTAGCGCTCGTTTTAACCGCGGCAAGGAACTGCTGGCCGAATGGAAAAAGGAAGTTCCGACTGAGCTACAGCTGGCCTCGTTCTTAAGGGACAAGAAGGGAGTGGGGGGGAAAACCCTCGCCTTGGGAAACCGCTCCGCCATCGATGCGCTTATCGCCACCCACGCCGTAATTTATCAAAGTGCCCAGAGTCGCCTTTACGTCAGCCAAGGGCCCTCGCTGGTGGGGGCTTTTTTGGGTTTTGATCTTGCCGCTTCTTTTCAATTGCGGCGACCGGTTCGCGTGGCTTCACTACCGGCCGATAGCCATCTATCGCAACTTGAATACGAAGCCGTTAAATTCTCCCGCCGAAAGAAACAGCCATGAAACCGTCGTGTTACTTTTTCGGCCTAGGATTGTTCTTAATCATCGGCTGCGTTGCCAAAACCATATCTCCCGGCGCCAATCGAGCGGTGTTGTTTCCGCTGGGAAAATACACTCACGAAATAGCCATCACGACTAACCAACAGCACACTTACTCCTTTAAAGGGATTGTAAAAATTTCGGAAGATAAGATCGTAGTCGTTGGTTTGTCGGCCTTTCAGACCACGGTATTTCGCATCAGCGAAAACCGCGCCACCGGACGGGTTGAGTCGGAAGTGTTTATTGATGCGCTTGAACGGCACAAAGACTCATTGTTGGACTTCTACTCCCTGTTAAGCCGTTTCCTTAAGTTACCGCGCGAGGGGAAACAATTGGAGGGGGTGACCGTCGATCACTACGACTCGCAAGGCATACCCGATGAGATTTCGATGTTACACCCCAAATACCGAGTTCACGTAAAAGTGGTGGATTATGAGATTTGAGTGGGCCGCTATTTTCTTTATTTTGCTATGGTCGGGCGAGGTGATCGTGCGGCGCTGGGGTTTCGGCCAAATCCCCACCCAACTCAGCGCCATTGCCATCTACGGATTACTAGTCGTCAATTTGTGCTTTGCGGCGTGGCGGGCGAAGTTCCTGATTCGGGAACGGCGCTCCAGAATTCAAAAAAGTTAAACCATTGCGTGGGGTGCTGCCGCAGGTGCCCTTCCAAAAAACTACCGAACTCTTGGGCCCAGTCGCGCAGCTGCTCGCCACGTGGGCGGGTAGAATCGTATTCGTAGGTTTTGGCCGGTAAAGCATAGAAATCATAGTTCCGACCATCGGCTTTGAAAGCAAGACTCATCACCAACGGAGTTTTAGTGGCACTCGCAATGCGGAAAGGCGTGGTATCAAACGGCGCCAGCTTGCCCATAAACGAAACCAGTTCTAAATGCCGGGTAAGGGGGCGGTCCGCCATCAATCCCACGGGCTTTCCTTGCGACAGCTTCGAATAAATTTCTAATATCGGCATCGCGCTCTGATTGACGATGAGCTTCTCTACCTTTGCCGCTTCACCGGCATTTAAGTTTTTTTCGAAAGTCACCCCTTGAGCCTGCATCTGCACCGGATGAAATTGTCCTTCCGCTCCATGCCATTCCAGATAGCGGGCCGCAATGTCCCAACCACCCGCGTGCGCCCCAGCAATAAGCACGGCTCTCTTTTCTTTCATCGGCTGCGAAATATGTTCGGTGCCGTTTCCGTCCGCCAAAAAAATTGGCTCTTGTCGGTAACTTTGATAGAGGCGATCCAAAAGCACCTGTCCAAATCGATAGAAATGCCGAAACACCAAAAAGAGACGGCCCGTTGGGCCAACTTCTGGTTTTATCACCCGCCAGTACTGTAATGAAGCCCGTCGGGCTTTGGGCGCAAAGACCACGAAATACGGAACCACGAAACAGAGGCAAAAATACCCCGCGCGCAAGCCCAGTTTCTGCGTCACCGTGCGGATAATCCAATTTCCAAAATACCCACCGCGGCTTTTCCCGGTCCACAGTTTCTGTTTTTTCGCAAAACGACGGTGCATAAAAAAAGTTAGCGACCCCAAGCCGCAGCCTAAGGCACCGCCCAAGATCACAGAACCGATTAACCAACTTGAGAAAATCGATTGTGAAAACGGAGAGCCGATACGGATCGAAGCTAACGCCAAAAACGGGGCCACGTAAGGAAGTGAAATTTGCGTCCCTAAAAAAACGACTAAGTAGTTCAGCCTTAAAAAAAGCGCGGCGGGAACCGCTAAAAGTGCATGAATTCCGTAGAATGGCAGGCAGCCAATAAAAACACCCACGCCAACCGCCAGCGCGAGCTGTTGGCTTCCCTGGGGGAGACGAAGCAAACTCACCGTAACTAAGATCGCGTTGAGAAGCGAGATCCGCGCATTGTCAGAAAACTTATTGAAATGGCTTATCCGCTCACCGGGGGGAGGGTAGATCACCTCGATTGGCACTTCGCGAATCGCGACCCCTTTCCACATCAACCGAATCAAAATTTCGATTTCAAAATCGTACCGACGGCACCGCAGGGGCAGACACTGCACATGAAAAAGAGGATACAGCCGAAAGCCGCTCTGTGAATCGGCCACGGGCGTCCTGGTTTCCACCTTCACCCAAAAGTTAGAAAAGGCTCGCCCAAACTTCGTAATGCCCGGAACGGTACTTTGGGTCAGATTGCGACGGCCAATAATGAGCGCCCACGGCTCAATCTCTGCCGCCGCCGTAAGCAGTTGAATGTCCACCGGACGGTGCTGCCCATCGCCATCTAACGCCACCACGTGAGTGAAGCGATGCTCAACCGCCCAGACAAATGCCTTTTTTAGCGCGTGCCCTTTTCCTTGGTTGGACTCTTCGCGCAGATGGAAAACACGTGGGTTGGCCTCCATCATCGTCGCAACCGGTATTTGTGAACCGTCGTCCACTACTAAAATGGGGTAATGATTAGCTTGTAGTGCCCCGCTTACCACGGCGGCAATTGAGCCGGCGTTGTCGAACACCGGGATTACAACGAGAAAATTAAGTTCCATGAGAAGTGAGTGCTTCATCGATGCGTTTTTTTACTTCGAGCCTGAGCGCATCCGCATTTTCAAAGTCGGCCGGGTTTACCGGAGCCAGCGTACGCACTTTGATCGGTGACCCAAAACAAATGGCTAACTTTTCTTTCGGCCAGGCTCCGTCGGTACCGATAAACACAATGGGATAGATCGGCACTTGCGCTTGCTGGGCCATGCGAAAGGGAAGCAAGTTAAAATCGGCCGTGCCGCGCATGCCCGACGGACAGCGACTCATTTCGGGAAAAACATGCACGACGTCTCCCTGTTCAAGCGCAACGCGGGCGGTCTCCATCGAAGCCAAAAAAGATCCGATGTCGTTACGGCGAACCGGAATCATTTTTAAGGCCACGATCATGACGTTTAAAAACGGCACGAAAAAGAGCTCTTTTTTTGTAATCGCGCGGATATTGGGGATCCGGGAAAGTAAAATAAACATATCGAGGTGCGATCGGTGGTTAGACATGGTGATGAATCCGCGCTGCCCTATAGCGGTAGTAGGAACGTCGATTTCTACTTCGGCGTGAAACCAAGGCTGCACATCCATAAGCACGGCCACCCCTTTAGCCTGAATTCGTCCGCCCAACTTCCAAAGGCGTGGCCAAATTCGGCCGGCAAGACAAAGGGGCAACGCTAATAAGTAGGAAAAAACAAAACCCACGACACCAATGGAAACGAAGAAAAAGAGCAACCAGCCCAACGACGGCCGTTGAATTGCCCAATAGCCTGACGCAACACGCGAAGCGAGCCGCTGATTCTTTACTTCATTTTGCACAATTGTTATTCGTATCCTGAATGACGACAAATAAAAAGACAGTTGCTTTGGTTACCGGCGCCTCCTCGGGAATTGGGCGGGCAATTGCCCTGCGTTTAGGGCGGGAAAACAACTTCGTTCTGGCCCATTTTCACAAAAATCGAGCGGGCGCGGAAGAGACCGTGCGGCTCGTGGCTAGCGCTGGCGGGGCCGCCGAAGCCATTGGTTTTGATGTCAAAGATGGCAAGGCCATCGAATCGCACCTAAACGACTGGTTCGGGGCCAATTCCGAAAGCACCTTGGGCGCCTTGGTAAATAACGCCGGCGTGCACGTGGATAACCTGGCGGGATTGCTCTCCGACGAAGCGTTTGACGAGGTGTTGAAGACCAACACCTACGGCCCCTTTTATCTCATGCGTTACTGCGTCCGAAAAATGTTGCGACAGCGCTCGGGGGCTATCGTCAATGTCTCCTCGTTATCGGGACAGACCGGTAACGCGGGTCAGATCAATTACTCCGCCAGTAAGGCGGCGTTGATTGCGATGACAAAAACGTTGGCCATCGAGGTGGGGCCTCGCGGCATTCGTGTGAATGCCGTGGCGCCGGGGCTTATTGAAACGGAAATGCTCAGCGGGGTTCCCAATCTCGAGGTTTTTAAAGAGCGAATTCCACTGCGTCGGCTTGGCCGTCCTGAAGAGGTGGCCTCGGTGGTCGCTTTTCTCCTGTCCAACGAAGCCTCCTACGTAACCGGGCACACGTTAAGCATAAACGGCGGCCTCTTCCCGTCATGACCACCGCGTTTGATGTCATTCTTATTGGTTCGGGAGTCTCCTCACTGACCAGTGCGGCCATTCTCTCCAAACGAGGCCTCTCGGTCTGCGTCTTAGAACAGTACAAAAAGCCGGGCGGCTACCTCCATAGCTTTAAGCGATTTGGCCACACTTACGAAACCGGCGCACACTATTTAGGTGGATTGGAACCGGGTCAGCCGTTTCACACCATGCTGTCCTATCTCGGGGTTTACGATCCGGACCTATTCATCGCGCTGGATCCGACTGGATTCGACGTTTTTCAATTTCCCACTTTCGAGTACTCCTTTCCCAAAGGGTACCGCGCGGTAATCTCTTCACTTAGCGATCTCTTTCCGCACGAAGCCAAAAACATTGCCGCTTATTTTCAACAGGTCGCCAGTACCGTCGACAGTTTTCAGTCGCAAACCGATTCCCGCGAGGCAAACTTAAGCCAGGTAATCGCTTCGTTAGAGATCTCTCTCGCCGAAAAAGTGAGGCCCTTGGTAAAAGACGAAAAAGTGCGGGCGGTGCTTTACGGCCACTGCTACCTACACGGCGTGGAGCCCCATGACGTCTCGTTTGGCCACCACGCTTTAATTATTGATTCGATCATTCAATCGGCCTACGGAATCCGCCGTAGCGGGGATGCGCTAGCGCAAAAATTTGTCGACGTGATTCAGAAAGCGGGAGGAGTGCTGCGCCTCGGCGTAGCGGTGACCCGGCTGCACACCCACAACAACCGCGTTACCGAAGTTGAATTGGCAAACGGCGAACGGCTTTCTGCCAACCACGTGATTTCGGGCACCCACCCTAAAGCAACTTTTCGCATGTTGGATGCCAACTGCTTGGCCCCGGCGCTGAAGCAGCGGTTGGCAAATCTACCGGAATCCCAATCAATTTTTGGAATCTATAGTGAGGTCACCGCGCCACCAAACTTCGCGCCGCTAAAAAATTATTACTACTTCGCCACCGAAAATTCGTCAGACCTAATGAAATTTAAAGATTTTAGCGACGAGCCTAGTGTGGTTTTTGCGTGCCGCTCTGATCGGGCCGCCCCGCCTAACACTTTGAAGTACCCGTTAACCCTGCATTCGCCCGGCCCAATGCGGTGGTTTACTCAATCCGATGCGCGCCCTGGCGATGCCCGCCCGGCTGATTACCAAGAGAAAAAAGATATCATTGCCGAACAGGTACTAAACTTCGTCGACAAACGAGT
>JAYSWN010000196.1:0-19107 GCA_043718025.1 Pseudomonadota bacterium | reverse complement strand
GAGTGTCGGGATGCAAGTCGGTAGAGAGCACGCACTCACGGGCTAAGTTGAAATCAGACGAGCTATTCATCACCGCGCCCAACGCCACATCATCGATGAGCTTGCCGCTTAGTCCGTACTGCTTCACCAACCCCCGCAATGAAGCGGTCATCAAATCTTTACGGGTGACATGAGAATAAGAAGTTTGGCTTTTCGCGAAGGGGATTCGCGCGCTACCTAAGATATAGACTGTTTTTGCATCTGATTTCATCTGCCACCGCCCTTTATAGAGACCTACCTTAACCAGCGGCGCAAGAAAAGTACGCCATTGGCACCCGCGCTTTTTTACCACACAGCGCTTGTTTTTTTGGCTTGTCTCTCTTACAACCGCCCTCATGAGTACTATCAACGCAAGTCACATTTTGGTTCCCCACAAACACGACGCCGAAGATCTCGTTAAAAAGATCGCCGCCGGCGAGTCTTTTGAGGAGTTGGCGAAAAAGCATTCTACTTGCCCGTCCGGCAAGAATGGCGGCTCGCTAGGCACGTTTGGTAAAGGGCAGATGGTCGCGCCGTTTGAAACGGCCGCCTTTGCGCTAAAACCCGGGGAGATTTCGGGTCCGGTGCAGACGCAGTTTGGCTACCACCTGATTAAACGAATTTAAGCGTAATTCGGCGCATTACATTGATGGAGCGCTATAACAGCGCTTCGCGAATGGCCTGGGCCACGGCCTGTGGATTTGAAAACATGGGCAGGTGGCCCGTCGGCAAGGTAAGCACCTTTTCAAAGTGAGTGCGCTCAATGTACTTTTTTTGCGACGCCACGCTGATGATCTTATCTTCCGAGGTTTGAATATAGACCTTGGGGATTTTTTCAAAGCGGTCTTTATTAGTGGAAACCACTTCCGACGAAGTCGTCAGCGGTTCGGAGTAAACCTTAGTCCCTTTAGAAATCGTTTTTAACTCAATCTTACCGTCCATCGCCTTGAGAAAAGTGTTTAGCCCCTTAGGTTTTACCGCCGTCTTGGTAAACGCTACCGCCTTGAGATACGCGGGCTGGTCGGCCTTATCCAAAAGATCGAATGGTTTTTCGCCCTCAAGCGGAACCACCGCCGCAAGATAAAAAGCGCGCACCACTTTATCGGGACAATGTTTTAGCATCTGATTGATCACCGCGCCGGCTTGGCTATGGCCCACCACAATCGCTGGCTCTTCAAGCTGCTGACACACTCTCTGCGCCCGACTATCGATGGTGGCCACCTCATTCTTGGCGCGGGTAAGCTGCTTTGGCGTCCAAGACTCAATGCCAATCGCCTTAAGCTCACTCTTAACCACGTTCCAGCTATTCTCATCGAGGTGGGCGCCGTGAAGCAGCGCCAGGCTGGCGGCAATCTCGGTAGTGGGCCTGATGCTTGTGGCGGGATTGGCCGCAGGCGGAATGCTGCTACACGAGAGTAAACAGCCGGTTAAGACGGTGAGTAATAGGCAACGCATGATTTTTCCCCCCGCGCCTTAAGCAAAGCGCTTCATTTGAAAGAAATTATAGCGCAGGGGTTACGGGGCGGCGAGCCCCGGCTATACTCTTTTGCCATGACACAACGGCGCGTTAATTTTCCCGAAGGCATGCAAACCGTGGGCAAAAAGGTAGAGTACGTTTCGCAAACGCTTTTGCCTCAAAAAAGGTTTGATGAATATGTAGCGCTCATGGGCGAAGTGCTGGCCGAGAATGTTCACTACGTGGACCCGGTTCATGAGTACCGCGACCGCCAAACCACGCTCACCATGCTGGCCAAGTACGTGCCCCGCGCGGCCAACGATAAGTTTTGCTTTCAGCTTTTGGTCGATAGCCCTGAGCTGGTCATTTGGAAATGGACGATCGCCATAAATATTCGTTTCACCCCCTTTGAATTTGTGATCAACGGCATGGTCCACGCGCAAGTTAAGGACGGAAAAATTGTGTACCAGCGCGAGTATTACGACCCAATGGAATCGATTGGTGTCATTCCCCTTTTTGGGTGGCTGTACAAACTTGCGCTACGGATGGGCTAGGGAGTCATCAGATGTTCTTTTTTCTAAAAAAGATTCTGTTCAAATTCATGGAGCTGGGCCTGGGGCTAACGACCTGCTTTTCGCTTGAAACCAAGGATCCGATCTTTGTTAATTTTAAGTTGAGCGAGGCCGAAGCCAATAGAGTGCGCGCCCTTTTGCCGGCTGGTTTTAAGCTCTGCCCGATTCACTTTACCGACACCGATACCGAACGACATTACTGGGTGAGCTACAACTTGTACGAGCTGAAGTACCCTAGACCGGAACTGCAGAACATTCGTAAGGCCCGTTGCGAGATCAACACGTTTGTAGAAGATCAGTTGGGGCGCAAAGGCATTTTTGTTTTTAGCGGATCGCCTTACGTTTCTGAAGAGCGGCAATTTAGCGTATTGGGAACTATCTGCGACTTTGCCGAGCGGCTGGTCACTTTCATCTACGGCTGCGGAAGATTGATTCCGCTTCGTTACGACGTGGCGGTTGACGCGGTGAACATTCACTTTACCCACGGCGAAAATCACCTCCGGCTAGACGCCGGCGCGCTGGAGAGTGCCTTTCCGAAAGTGGCTCTGTCGACTGATTATTGGCACTACAACGACATATCCATTTTCAACCATGGAAAAAGCTACGACCTGGTGAACGTGGGCAGCAGTTTTTACGCGGCGAGGTTTTTGGCCCTTCCGCCTGATGCCATTGACGGCTTTAAGATAATTTCTCCGTTGTTTGCTGGCGAGAGAAAACCCGATGCGGTCTACTTGCACCGCGGGGAGATTAGCTACCTCATCAATTCGATGAACCGCATGCCATCCAGGCGATTGGGAGAGGCTCAGGCGTGACCGGGGTAATAAAGACCAAACCGCTTCTGATTTCGCAGTTGGGCCTAATGGCTGGGCTGATCGTCGCCGCGCTGGTGTGGCCCCAAGCGTTTTTAACTTTTATCAAGCGGCCCGAGCTTTTCATCCACGCCAAATTTCTGCACGTGCTGACGGTCACGCTATTTTTTGCCAATGCGGTGATCGGCACGATATGGGAAACCCGTAGCCTAATGACCAACAGCCCCGAGATCATTCGCCACACTTATAAAACGGTGATTTGGTTAGACGCCGTATTTACCGCGCCGTTGATTCTGGTGGCAGTGCTCACCGGAATTATGTTGGGCACAATTATGGGCGGCGTCTGGTCGATGAAGTGGTTAGCGCTCGCCTTTTCCCTGTTTCTGTTTTCGGGCGCCCTGTGGGTGGCGCTGGATATTCCTACTCAGTATAAGACCAAACGCCTATTTGAGTTGGTGCCCGCGGACGCGAAGGCTCTGCCGGCTGAATTGACCAAGCTGTTGTGGATTCGACTGGGCATCAACCTATTTACGATCCTTCCCCTACTGGTAATTTTTTACCTGATGGTTCACAAACCGGAACTCGCCTGGCTTAGACATTAACATCGCACATGTTGCCATCGATCCGGCGTGGTCGGGGGAGAGGATCGCTTATTTTAGGCGGCGACCGGAAATTCCTACGGCTGCGTACCGCGCGCCTCAATGCGCTTGAAGTCCATATAGAGGTCAAGCCACTGCTTTTCACTAAAGCCAGCGTATTTGGTTTTGGCCCATCGGCTTTCAAAGAACCGCGCGAAGTCCATTGCGTCCCGAATTACCTGTCTGCCGCCGGCGGTAGCATCATTCTGCGCGATAGATTTGAGGACTACCAAAGCGGTCGGTACCCCATCACCGAAGATACCTCGGTACTGAGCAATGCCCACTTTGTTCTCACGCATCCAGTTGAGCGCGGTGGGACTCTCGGGAGTGGCATTTTTGAATTCTGTAATTAATTCACCGACAGATTGATTGGTATCAACCGGCTTCGTAGGAATCACAAAACTCAGATAATTATTGAGGGTTTTCAGGGCGGCGGCTTGATCGGCCGGCTCCACATGCGAAACCGTAACGACCGCCGCAACCTGTTCACGCAACTTGACCCACTCAGGGCTACCGGGTTTACCAGTATGCGTTAGCAGTACCGCAGGCATTGTTGCCACCCTTTCCCAGTGTTCCTCTTTGGTGCCGGTTGGACTGACGGCTAAAATTTGTTGCCAGACTTCTCGCTCGTTGGCGATGGCACGATTGCGCTCATTTCCGGCGGCCGGGTAAGCCTCACGCTCTTTGCGGGTCGTCACGGCACTCTCAAGTAAAATTTCCCCTTTTGCGTAAGCGTAAAAGCTCATGATTCCGCCGTCGAATTTGAGTCGCTTCGGCTCACCATTTACGAAGACCTCGCGGTTCGCCACCGCCATTAGAGGCTCTTGGGCGTAGCTTTTTGACTTCACGTACTTCTCCATCACTTTCCCAAGTTCCAACTTTGTGACTTCAAGGCCTTCGTGTTTCATCCGCCTCTGCATCAGATCTAACTGCTCGCTATATAATTTGGCGGCCTCTTTGCTGGTGGGAGCGGCTTCTTTAAGGGCAACCATAATGTGGGCTCCGCCGGCTACGTCGATAATATTTTTGAAGTTATGAGGCTGATTTTCGTGCGGCCCGCGGATGCCTTCCGCTGTCGAGTGCATCGCAGTTTCTATAGGACTGAGGACTTTGCCCAAAAGCCCGCCCTTCATCGTCGCCCGCATGCGCGCAATGGCAACGCTCGGCGACTCACCCCGGGCAATTCGTCCTGCCGTTACCGCCGCGACTTGCTCCCGCGCACTTTGCATGGCAGCTTTTCGGCCAAACATGCCAAAGTCGATCAATAGGCTATGAACCAGTTCCCGATCTTTACCAGATTCCTTTTCCTCTCTGTGTTTAGCTACCCCTTCAGCAAATTTAGCTAACTCCTGATAGGCTTTTGCAAGATCATCCGGTTCGCCCGACTCCATCAGCTTCAAGATCTCCTGAAACTGTTCTGCTTGTTTTGGCGCTTCAATAAACCGTTCCGATATTTTCTTTCCGGCGGAGCTGATGAGGAAATTAGCTGAGCCAGCCGCAAGGGTTCCGGCGGGTACGGTAAAGTCAACAATTTTGTTTGTTCCCCATAATTTTTTTACCTGTGGGCCCACCCACTTCGCGATGCCTCGGTCAATCCCCGCCAAAAACATCACAGTGACCAATTCAGAGAGCATATTTTGCTTGATGACCTCCCAATGGTGGAATGGGATATCGTGCGAATAGGACTCTTCTACACTGTAGGCATAACGGCCACCAACTCCCGTCGCGTACATCGTGGCGGCGTGCGTTGCCGTGCTCCAGCGCAACGCCCCCTGGGCTACCGCGCCGGCCCACGCATCTGCTGCCGTAAGACCTCCAATCAGTTGTGGCATTTTTAGTTCGGTGGAGACCAACTTCTGCAAGAGCTTATGCTCTGCAGTTTTCGCGATATCCGCGGCAGAATTTCCGGCCGCATGAAGCGCGCGAACCGTTTTGGCGGCGGCCTGCGCTTCAGCCAATGAAACCCCAGCGGACTGAGCTGCTTTACTAGCGGCAAGAGCGCGACCCGCCATTCCGGTGATATAGGTTGCGCCACCAGATCCTGCGGCAAATATGGCCATGGATAAAATGGCTTCGGGACCGACGTCTTTATAAAAACGATTAGGATCGTAGCCCCAATTCGCTTTCATGGCGCCGGTTTTCTCGTCGACCCCGCCGTTATCCCGCCCGTAACGGTACCCCGTATCGTGTAGGACGTCGGTCGCCATGGTTAAAGTTCCCGCCGTCGCGGCGCCCTGGGCGCCGCTGCAGAGGGCCACGAGCAAGGGGCTCGCGCCGCCCCAAGTGACCACCGTGAGTACCGTGGCCGCAACAATCGCTGCCCCGTAGACCGCCCCGGTGGTTTTCATCCAGTAACGATCGGCCTCGGCATTTGCCAGGGAGTCGGTTAACTGATCGCGCATGCCCGACTCTTTTTCGATATCCAAATGGGTCGAAATGGCTAGGCCGGATTGGGTGCCACCATCCCAATCCAATTTCAAACCATCGTAATCAGCCAGCAGATCCTTAATTTCGTTGAGTTCAGTGATTTGAGCGTCGATGTTTTTCCGAGCGGCCTGCTTATGCTCCAACCAATCGACGTCCTCAAGCTTAGGCCCCCAGAAAAAACCATGAAGGACACTGGAAATCGCCCAAACCGCCAGATCAGTAGTGTGGTTTTGGGAGGCGCGTAGATCCAAAAACATTTCTTGGTTGTCGGTTATCTCTTTCGCCCGTTTCAGTTTAACCTCTAACGCGGCCTTTACCTCGTAGAGATTAGAAAATTCAAGATGCAGGTTTCCACCGTGATCGGCAGACACCGGAATGACTCGCGCGGCGATTCCCTTATTTAATGCCAATGTGGAAGGGCTTCCGTCGCTGATCCAGGCTTTTACCGCAAACTCTTCGAAGGCGTCGTACAGTCTGTCGGCAAGAGGGTGGTTCTCCCACTCCGCCGGGGTTAAAACGTGCCCCAGCACCTCGGCCATTTTCCAACGATTGACCTCACGGAGTAGCTCCTTCAATTTCTCGCCGGTCAGTTTTTCTTTACCCTCAATCTTAAATCCTGAAAAATCAGGCGGCTGAGAACGCAGTGCCTCTTGGCTTAATCCGTATTTGGCTACTTGGGCCATGGCGGTCCGCATGCCGTCGCGCGCGACCGTCGCTTTAGGTAGTAAGTCGTTCCAAATCTGACTAAGGTAATCGACGTCGCCGTCAAAACGATTCCCTGCCAAGTCGGAAAATAGTTTCTTAAACTCGTCTGGCACGCCATTTAGGGAGCGAGAGTGAAGCACCTCGCTTTGCATGTATCTCTTCAACTCCATTTGCGCCTGACGCAAACGGCCGAAAAATTCACGTTCCTGCGCGATAAACTTTTTACCTTCCCACGGCGACAGGCCCTTGGCGTCGGCGTCGCCTTTACGAGCTTCGGCGTATCTGCCTTTGCAACCACCGGTGATTTCGCCCCCTTCAAGGGGCTCTTCGCCTTCGACAATCCGTTCAAAACCAATCGAATAGTGGTTGTCGGCGCTGATTATTTCCGGCACTTTTTCGTGCACCGGATTCTGAGTTCGATTGATGTCCTCGAGAAGGTCCAACATCTTTTTTTCTTGAAGCGTTAATTCCGCCTTAAGGAGTTCAAGATTTTTTCTTAATCCTCCGAGCTTCAACTCTATTTTTTTCGTCGCCTCAGGTGCCAAGTAATAAGGACTTCGATCGTTTCCCGAAGGATGTTCGCGCGTGGGCTTTTGCGCCTCCATGGCCATTTTATAACTTTCGTCGAGGCCGGGGATCTGCTTACTAACAAAAATTACCTTCTGACGAAGTTTGCGAATTTCTAGAGACGTCAAACGTAAGATCTCGCGTTTCTGAAAGACTTCGCGCTGAGCCGCCCGACCTCGTTCAACCTGTTTAGCCCATCCATCGGGCGCCTTTGCAAAAAAAGCCCGTCGCTCGGCGTCACAATCCTTAAGGAGCCTCCTCCAATCGGTAGGGGGCTCGGGAGCTTCGACGGCCGCATTCGGTTCGCCCGTCTCAGTTGGCGCCACCGCTAGGGGACGGGGCGAGGCCTGAGTAGTTCCCTTCCCGGAAGTGGCGTGCGGAACTAGGGCCTGGGTAAGCAGCCATTTTGCCCACACCTGCGCGGCAGACTCGCGATCTTTGCCGTCTTTTCTCTCTAATGAACCGACAACGGCAGCGTTCTCGGCGCGAGATTGGGGCAATAAGAGCTCGTGATTTCTCTGAAAGAACTGTGCCGCATCCCGCTTCGAATCGAAAGCCGCCATCCACTCAGGAAGTGAATCGGCAAATTCATCCTGGTCCGTAGAAAGAGTAAAACGGTTTATCGCTTCATAAATGTCTTTAATTTTTTCTTCGCGACTTGGGCCACTTTTCCCGGCAAGCCATTTCCCAATCGTTCTTACAAATTGGCGTTCGGCACCGGCGGCCTTGCGATTGTTGATGTATGCCGAAACCAGGTTAGGGAGAAACTTCGAATCTTTAGCGGGATAGACCAAATCGAGATCCGTCACGAGGGCAATGGGAACAGGTTCATGGGTAATCGACTCTTGCAGTGCAGCGAAATTCAAGCGCCTTTGAATCTCCTCTTCCTTCCACTGAGCAGAGGCTTCGCGAGAAGCAAACTCCAATTGCGCGGCCGTTAGCGCGCGGCCCGCAATCAGGTCCTCCACCAGCTGGTCACCTTTGGCCTTGTGGGTTAAGAATTCGGCTTCGCCGATCTTCTTCATAACTTGACCTGCCGGATCAAATTGACTTGCCCAATGAATCCCATTTTTTTCGGGGCTGAGTTGAATCGCCGTAATAAGATCGCGTTCAGACTTGGCTTTCTCTAGAGAGAACTTACCTAAGTGGTCGAGCAGCCCCGTAAAGATCTGAGCCGACCGTTCATCTTGCCCGAGAAAAGCCATACGCTGCGCGCTGGATAGACTAGCTCCGAAAACCGGAACGTGCCCGGCGGTGAACCTTCTCTTCACCCATACTGAATCGTGGCCGGACCGATCCAGCAATTTGGCCTGATTTTCCATTTCATCGTATTCGAGAATCGGATTCGGTTTCGCCCCTTTTTTTGCAACTCGTTCCTTCGCGTCGTGCTCCTCGTTTGTTTTTTGGGATGCAAGGTTCGTTACGTTCGCCATTCTCAACAATTCGGATAGGTGAGCTTTGGTTGCGGCATTTTTCTGCAGCGAGATCTGTTCCATGGTACCCAACACGGCGCTATGAATGGGGGCGTAACGATCAAGGCCGCCCTTGGCCATTTCTAAGGCGATGGCACGATCCCCCGTTGCCTCGTTGCCCCAGTCCTCAACACTGTGAATCATGAACGAAAGAAGTTGTTTGGCTTGATCCTCCGGACTTAACTCGCCCATCAGTTTTCCGGCTCCGGAATCCCGCTCGGCTTTTAGCTGTTGGGTCAACGCAAGTCGAAGGGCTTTCACGGTGTCGGACGGGGGATTGGCGACCCATTCCTGGGGAGTCACCAGCGCAGCGGTGGTTAGCAGTGGATTGTCACTATAAAGGCCCCGTAACAAAGTCAGTGCCGTGGAACGAGCCATTTCCCTTTCTTCGGCCGTCGACTTGGAGTCGCAGACCACTTTTACATTTAACTCAGCAAACCGAACCACTTCGCGAACCTTGGCGTCAGGCGATTCTCCCAATCGGCTCTGCTTCACTTGGGCAATCATGCGTTCACAAGCGGTCGCCAAAAGAGGCTCTGCACTTCTAGTGCTATACTCTCTCCATCGATCTTGGGTATGACGTTTTCGCGCCAGGCCCAGTATTTTTCCTGGCCACGGCTCATTGACCCATTCATGAAGATCGGACGGATCCATCGCAAGAGTGTCGATGGGCTTAGACTCAAAAACGAACCCTGTACCGCCCCCCGAGGGATAAGCGAAACGTTCTTCTAACATCACATCGCCAAGCGGGGGCCGCTCTAACGCCTTCATTAAGAGATCTCGCATGTATGGCGGATAGGTATTCCAAACGGCCGCAACTTCAGGGGCCAATCCATGAAAGGGGCCAATTCCCTTCCAGCGAGCTTCAAATGCCTTTTGTCCCAATTCCCCCGCCTTTTTCAGTCCCTCGATCGTCGTTTTCTCTTCCCCATTTATGGTTGCCAGCGTGCGAACGTAGTCATGTTGTTTGAGTATGGACTCCTGCATAGCCCTTTTGATGTCGACCCGGCCCAATTCTTCGTTTAAACGAGTTTCCCATTCCCCATAAACGCCTGAGCCACGGTAAAGCTTTCGATCCGCGGCCTCAGGGGACGCCCTCGTAGGACCATATTCATGGATTTTTGTCCACGCGGGGAAAAGCGCGGTGTCGACGTCGCCTGACCAGAAGTAATTGCCCGGTTTTTTTCCGGTGCGCGGTGACGTTAATAGCGTCTGCCGCTCCATAGGCTTTGACCAGTTGTCGCCGTAGGACACGAACGCTGGGCGTCCCTTTTCCCATCCGCCGGCCGCTAAAATCCGATCTTCACGAAACTTCTGTTCCTGTTCCCGAGAAGCGATTACGTTGGCAAATGCCGAGAACTCGAAACTTCCCCGGCCAGCCGCAATTTCTAGGGTATCCAAGCGGTTCTTGATCATCGCGGAAACTACCGCCAGCGCTTTTTCAAACGCTTCACCGTCGGTCACGTTTTTAGCGGTTAGACGAGGGCTATTTATGTCGAGGCAGGTGTATTGCTCTTTCCCCTCGATTGGCTTCACTCCGGTAAATTCTTGGAACCAAGGATGAAAGCAAATGGGCACGCGCTTGTTGCTTCGAGCTAATAGCCGTAAGTAAGCTCTTTGGTCTTCGATCAGATTTCTAACTTCTTGCAAAACCAGCGCATCTCCCCCTAGAAGCTCGGCGCGTTCAAACATTAGCTCGAGCTCAGAAAAAGGTAGCTTGAGATCATTCAATTTCTGATTATCCCATTTTCCATTCATGAGGGAACTGCGGAGTTCTCCGTTTATTTTCCCCATGAAATCAGTGTGCGCCACCAAAAGGGTTTTCCGGTCAGGCGTTTTAGCACGCACTAGAGATATGTCTTCGGGCACGTTAGGCTCGGCATCGTTTCTCGCTTTGGTCACCGCCAGGCGCAACTCCCCCAGCTCTTCACGTAAACTTCTATTGGGCGGCACTTTGGCCAACGCCCGCGCTTCGTGGCTACGCATCCATTGCATGGGCGCTTGGCGCAAGAGATCCTTAAACTCAACGATCTCGGTATGGGTCAGAGGCAGTTCGAATCGGCCGCTGCCTTTACCAAAGGACAGGGTATCCGGATCCCATAGGTCACCCGCATCGCCGAGTCGCACGGCAGCAGGATCAACCGGCCCTACCAAAGAAGTGCCATCAAGATTGATTTCTCCGGGCATGGCAAACAAGAAACGGGACGGGGCAGGCAAAAGCACCTCTCGGCCGTCAGGCAGCGTGAGCTTGCGCATCGTCGGAGCGACTTTCAACTTCCCCCCCGGAATGTCGACAACATCCGGGAAGTCGAGTGGGATTATACCGTTGGGCCAGGCGACTCTAAATTTTTTCGCCACTTCCGCCAGCTGCTCCTCGGCTAATGGTTGAGCCGCGTCCTTACCATTCAAACGAAGTACCAGCGGCGACCCCTTTATAGCCTTAGGGTCGTGCCCCCATGGCAGGGGTTCTGAGCCAACGATCGTGAGTTCATCGTTGCCCAAATCCACCAGACCGCGGGTCCCTTCTAATTTGAAGCTGCCATCCGGTAAACGAACAAAACGGCCAAGAGGTTCTGGCGCCGCCATTTCTCTTTCATCAGCGAATCCTCGCTGGTTAAGTTGCCTGCGCCCAGAACCGGAAAACAGACCAAGGGGATCGTTTCGGCCTTGTAGGCGATCAAAATCTGTCTGCGGTCTTAACAAGGACCGAAAGGGATCAAAACGGTCAAATTCGGAATTCTGCCCCCACCTTAGCGCGTCCTTATTTCTCTTCTGCCAATCAAGCCGGTATTTCGAATCTCGGTCCCTTTGCCAAGCGGCCTCTTGGTTTTCCAAGGCGTATAACAAGTGAGCTGGGGCAATCAAACGCGCGACAAAGAGATCGGAGCCAACGTTCGGAGGTAACCGCATCATCACCGAAGCCACCTTGGCGAAGATTTCTCGCTCACCGGCATCGGAGCTTCGCTTAAGCCGCGTTAACTCTTCGATTAAAGAAGGGCTATCGTGCCCCGAAAGCTTGGTGCCCACAAAACTATTTACGTAACTCACCACCTTTGGATCGGTATCAGCCCGATAATCCGAACCGTGAACAAAAAGATCAGCTCTCTGGTCAATGTAATCACGGATTGCATTTACGGCCGGCCCACCTTTGCGACAAATCTCGGCCATTCGAGCGTCATTATTGCCGGTTAACGGAACGCAAATTTTTGCAGCCCAGCAGACCCACTTTTTTAACCGAGCCCGTTTCTCCTCGTCATTTCCGGATTGATTTCGATAATTGGTGTCAGCGGTGAAATAACCGAGCCCATCCTCTGGCTCGCAATAGTCTTGAATCTCATTTGCCCCACATTTTTCGAGTCCTCTCATGTATTCGAAAACCCCGTCAGAAAGCCGGGGGTGGCGCGATAATATCTCTAAGGGGACCTGACTGATTTCAAAACCAAAGGACTGATTTTTCGACCCCCTGGGGAACCGGAGATTCACGCGGTTAATCTCACTATGTTCATTGGGACGAGGCAAAGGTCTCTGGCCAATGATATGACGGGTGATCTCCGACTCAATTGCCGCTACCCCGTCTTGATATAGTTCCACCGCTTCTTTTAGCGCTTTAAAAGCGACTTTTCCGGAGTAGGCCTCCGTTTTGAGCCGCTCGATCTCTTTATTCCAATGGGTCTGCTCCCAGACAATGCCGCGTAACAACGCTTCGGGAGTAAGCCCTTGGTGTCCGGGTTCGAGCGATTTTTGTAGATCATCCTTTAACGTCGCGACGGCGGTTAGCAACTCGCGACCACGTTCACGAATCCTCAACAGCTCTTTACTGTCCGCTACCTCTTTGGACGGCTCTCCGAATCGCCCTTTGCCCAGGGCAGCGCTCTGAACGGCCAGTCTCCTCAGGTGAACAAAATATTGCACCTGTTCGGCATGGGCCTTTATTGCGGCCAACTTCTGTTCTTTCGTGGCGTCCGTGCGTGCGAACAGATCGGTGCCAAAGGTATCTGTCCAAACATTGCCTACTAACCAGTCTGCTCGGGCGAAGCCCTCGTCATCTTTTGCCGAGCCAAAGACATTTGCAATATCGTAATGAATCCCGTTCAAGTATCTCACTGCTGATTCAGCATAGATTTTAGAAATACGACCGGAGGGAAGTTTGACAAAATCCAATCGGCTATCCGCCGGGGCAGTTATTTTCAAAACCGGTTTTACGGTGCTTTCTTCATGGTTTAATCCCATTTTTTTCTCGTTGCTGAACGAGAACTTTCCGAAACGGGGCGAAGCGATTATCTCATCGAGCAACTCACCCATTTCGTCCAGGCTCATCGTGAGCAAATCTCTTTGTAATATTGCGAACCCCGGCGCCTTTGAAAACGCAGGAGACGAACGTTCTTCAATCTCATGAATCACCTGGCAGACTACTGAATAGCGATTGATAGCATCTACCCACTCACCTTTGACCCGATCGCTCGAAAAAGAGACAACGGTACCCGACACTAAATTTTGTAATAGGGGCCCCTCAATTTCCGGATATTTTACAAAACAGGGTTTCGACAATCGGGTGATCACATTTTCGCGAATGACGGGCTCAAGCGACAAAAAGAGGCGCATGCGGTCTTCGGTCAGACCAACCGGGGGATTCCATTTATTGGCCAGATTGCGCACGGCTTCGTTGAAGCGCTTTAAGTGGGCCAAATCTTTTTTCGCGCGAGGGCCATCTTTGCGCAGCTGTGCGCAAAGCTCCGCTCGCAATTTTGCAAAGCTTTCCGCTTCTTCCGGGGCCAAAACCTTTGCCGGACCGAGGGTCCTATCTAGCTGAGCCGCTTCTAATTTATCCAATATATGCTCGCGTACGATCGCCGCAGAAACCACCGGAAACGGCGATGCCTTGATTCTATCTAAAACCGTCGGGCCGTAATCGCCCCCTTTATCCGGAGGGAAAATTATCGCACGTTCCTTTTTTGCAATTGCGGTGTTGGCAAAAAGCACGTCCCAAGCAATTCCCGTGGTGTTTTTGGCGGCCTGAACAATATGGGAAAGAGTTCCAGATGCCTGCGGAAGCGGCTCGCTCTTCAGGGTTCCCACCCTGGTGTGGGAGCTCCAAAGAAAAGATCGGTCTACTGCATTCGAGGTGGCTTTGGCGGCCGGAAAGAGGAGGGGCTCAAGGTCCGCGATCTGTTTACGGAGCTCCGCGTCTTTCGTCACATCACTAGAAAAAATGCGCGGGTCCTCTTCAGCAGTAAATAAACAGTACGGGGCAATCGGTTTGGCGGTTTCTCGCAATTTAAAAAGTCTGACTAGTTTAGAGTTTTCGTTAAGTTCGTTAAGTTCGCCGGGATTAAATTCGTGGGTTAACCCATCCGCATTTTGTATCGCGTTATTGAGTTTAACCAACATGGGTATAGTGGCCTGGTCTAGGCTCGGAATAAATCTTTCGACTAACTGCTTCACTTTTTCCGGGTTGGCCTCAACGCCACACGGGATTAAATTTTTTCGGATCAGTTCGGAAGTAGCACGGGTTGCCAATAACGATTTCTGCAGAAAACCTTCCATCTTCCCTCGCCGAATGCGTTGGTCGTATTCGCGCTCTTGGCGCTTAATTTGCCCCTCTTGTTCGGCCGCCGCCTTTTTCGCTGACTCTTCCGGCGTGGGGGCGACGGGGGGGGTGGGTTGTTGCGCAGTTAAATTGAGTTCCTCTTTAGGATCTTCGTGTTTGTCTATCCAGTAAGGATCGTTTTTAACCTCGTCATTTAGATCAGACGGGTGCGGGTGGGGCCCTACTTGTTTTAGTAAGTCAAAGAAGGATTTCTTAAGTGACGCTTGCAGAGCGGCTTTGGCGACGGGGCAACCGTTGAGAACATTCCCGATCCCTTCGGCCTGGTCCGTTTCGGCGACAAAACCATCGTCAATATAGTCAGTTAACTTCAGCCGACCGGTATCCCCAGTTTCGCCTTCGACCACGTTTACAAGGTATTCGGTGATCCAACTCGGTATTTGCCCGCCGGAACCAATAAATTTAACCGCGCTGGGGATGCGTTCGAGGGGGTTGCCTTCTTGGCGTTGCAGGTCACAAAATTTAAGGCGGAGATAACCTAGAAATTGACGACGATCGTAACCAATTTTCAATTTTTGGGAAATCTCCGGATTGAATTTACGCCATTGTTCGTCGGCATCCCATGAAGGCTCCCCCAACAAAACTTCGCGGTAGGCATAGGCCTCAAAGGCGGTTGAAAAATCGCCTTCCGCACACTTCACGGCGGGCGGGGCCACTTTGTCTAGGTGCTGGCCGTTAAGAAATAGCATGTTCCAAGACCCGGCATCTTCTGCTTTACGCATGGTGAGGCGGTACTGCCCAAGTGTCTTTTCCAACTCTGTTTCGAAAATGTAGTTGGGAGATTTCTTTTCTAAAGCGGTGGGATTACGATGATGCGAAAGAAAATAGCAAAACGCCAAATTATCCTGCTCGCGGGGAGACATTTTGAGCTTGGCCATGGCGGCCACAACTGCGCTTATTGGGTCATTAAAGCTGAACTCAGCGCTGTAACCCAATATCCGTTTTAGGCTGCATTTGTCAGCCAAGGGCAGGCTCATTAGCGTGTTGCCCTGATTGCTGGCCTCGCGGCTGTGCGCATTTTTGAAATACGTCTCATTTAGAATTTTGTCGGCGCACTCTAGAGATTTTTTTTGTTCGGCGGTCGGGGTCAACCCAAGGCCACGAGGATCCAGATGATGCGGCAAAAAGCAAAAGTGGCGCGTAAAATTCCTAAGTTTGGCGGGGGTTAAATTGTCTTCTTGTTTGGCCGCGGCAACTGCCGTTTTAGGCGCGACGGCGTGGTCCGGTTTGGGGACCGCCTGGGTGGGGTTCACACTGGGGGACTGTGCAATGCCCGGCAGGGCAAGGCAAAGGCCAACCGTAGCGACTTGGCACGCGGATAGAACGCAGAACGTAGCTCGGCTCAATGATTTTAAGGTACAACGCATAACACCCTATCGGAATAATTGGCCCCCTTCTTAAAGGGCAAAAAACTCCACAGTTATGCGCGGGTTACGGATTAATCAGGTGCCGTTAATAGGGCTACCTCGCCGTCAGTCTCCCAAAGTCCGGCAGACTTTTGAGACGACAGCTCTGTTGCGGAAGGCAAAACTCCAAATTCTAATCCCACTCGAACGTCGGCGGCGACCGATGCATTGTAGAACCCGTGAAACAGGGGCTCGGTACGAACCCTAATCACAAAGGCGGCCTGGGCGAAAGGACGGACGGCGGCCCGTATCCGGTCTCCGGCTAAAAACTTAACCCCATCAACTTCACGAGTGGTGCCCATGCCGTCTACTAAAATGTGGGCCGAACGGGCATTTTCGAACTGGGTGATCCAGTCCGCATCGGGAGAGTTAAGCACCACTAAGTTAACGCGGTTGGGCGGAGTGGCCGCCAACAGCTTGTTCAACTTCTTAATGTTTCCTTCGTAACCCCGAATGACCGTGGCTTTCTTTCTTGGATTACTTGGCCAGACGAAATTAAATACCCGAAACTGCCCAGCCCCAACAGTCAGATCAACCCAGGGCGCGAGCAGCGGATTTTTTTTCTTATTCGTGAAGTTGGAAACGATCCACGGTTTTTGGCTAAGCCCCACGAGATCCGCCAATTTTTGTGGCGAAGTCTTTAAGTCGGCATCGGAAGGGGCGATAAAGCGCAGGGGCAAGGTGCTGGCCTTCTGCGCGAGAAAGAGAGCCACTTTATGATTAGCTCCTCCGTCACAGGCGAAAGTGCTGCCCGACCAGAAGATGAGAGATTCGGCTTCGCGCTGACGAGCGGAGAGATAGGCCATTTGTGCATCTAGCCCACCCTGCTGCCCACCCAACGAACAGCCGAAGGGGAGCGAACGGCATTGGGTTGAAGATACCCAAACGATATTGACGGGAATAGTGCTGATCGCGGGGGCCACGCTCGAATGTTCGCGCACCCCATCCTGAGAAGCGCACCCGATTAGTAAAACCATCAAAATACAAAGGCAATTCCAAATCAAAACAAACTCCCTGAATGAATAAGAAGATGGGGCTATTTTCGAGCTTTACTATTACTTGGTGTCGGCCTTGCCCGAGTGAACCATACCGTCGGTGCGACTGACACTCGGTAGGCCGCCTTTATTTATCGGGGCGAACAGGACGACGTCTTCCACCGCGACTTTTGCGTGTTTCGCAACAATGGCTTCTGCTTCTTTCTTCGTTACATTAGTGCCTTCCAGATCTTTTGGCGTTGCCTCGGCGTTATTGAAAAAAGCCACCCAAGCGGCCGCCGGTAAACCAATTGCAACCATGATGGTAGGGAGGACTTTAAACCCTTTCTTGCCGGCCGCCTTGGCACCGCAAATGACGGTTTGGGCTTTAGTAAGTTTATCCATCTTTTCGAAACGGGGGTTGGTGTTCATCATGGCCATGAAACGTTTAAGGTGAAGCGCATCCCGGGCCTCGGAGAGGATTTCTAAGTCCGTATTGCGCCCCTCCGCCTTTGCAGCCTCTATTTCGGCATCTAATTTGGCAACTAGGTCAGCCATAGTTTTAGCGTCTTCGAGATTAATTTTTTTTCCGTCTTTTAGTACGATGGCAGCCAATTCATTTTTGCTGTTGTCAAAATCTTTAGCCTCTTCGGCTTTAATTTTTGCCACCTCAGCCGTGATCACCTTCTCACTTACTCCGCCCCCGAGATTGTCCCGTGCAATTGCTTTATACTGCTCTTCGTTAACTACCCCAGATTTTGCTTCCAAATGAACTCGAGCAACCACCCCAAGCCCCCGAGACGAGTCCATTTCGCTGTCTTTAGATGTAAATTTCGCTACCATTCCGCTTAAATCCTTGAGCACGCCCGGTTCACCGGCCGCTAACTTGACGGAATCACGGAGCGCCCGAACCCCTTCGCGCATCACGTCATTGCGTTCGTTACCGACGGCATCACCCTCTTTATCTTTAGGAATCGTCGGCTCAATTTCCGAGATACGCTGTTCGATTTTTAAGAGATTAGTAATTGCGGTGTCACGCACGGAGGCGCCTTTACCGAAAGCTGCATCCGGATGCGAAGCCATTAGTTTCGTTAGCGATCCATCAGCAGAGAGAAGCTCCGCCATCCTAGTCTTGCCCACCATGGACGCAAATCTTTGACTTTGAGTTTGCAAGGCAGCCTCACGAGCGAAAACCTCGGCAATTAGCTTTTTTCCGTCTTGCGTATTCTTACCATCGTTACCCTTGGGAATGATCCCGTCGGTGAAATCAAAGCCTGTTTTTTTCGGACTCTTACTTTCAAAGTCGTATTGCTTAACTTTCACGGTTGCCATCGCTTCCACGGCTTTTGCTTGGAGATTCACGTTTCCGCGAAGATCTAAGTAACCTTTAGACAAGGTCGCAAGATCGCCGTCAGACAACTTAAGAACGTTCTTGTAACCCTCTAGGTCGCCGGCTTTACTATCTAGAGCCGCAGCGATGCTGGGTTTCAATCTCAATTCTGAAATTATCCTAGCCTCGCGGGTACCTTCGACAGGCTTCTCCATCCTCCTAATCAACTCAACTCCTGCCGAAGCACCAACGCGCATTTCGTATTTTTTATGCGGTTCAATTTTTATCTCCACCGCCTGACCGACGGCAGCCACCAGTAAGAACATAAAGGCGACAAAGCGAAGCGCGCTCAAGTTTCGTAAGGTCATTTGGTCGGTCTCCCGTTTCAATTTCTTGGTATCACCTATTATACCGAAGTTTATTGTGGGTCGCTACACCGCACCCAAAAAAAAGAGGAAAATTCTCAAAGAATACGCCGCTTCGCACCGATAAAAGGTGACATTTTTTGTCAGCTGACAAGAAACGTCACCTTCTTAAACCCCACGAAACGAAAGCGTCTCGCCCGGCCAAATCACTTCGATGAAATCACCTTCCACGAAGGTGACCGAGGCGGTGATGCCGCCGGTGAGTATGACGTGTCCCGGCAATAGAATGCGGCCCGCCTTGTGAAACTCTTTGGCTAAGGCCAATACCGATAACAACGGATCCCCAAACACCGCGGCAGGACAACCGGTCTCCACAATTTCGCCATTCTTTTTCATCGTAACGCCAAGCAGCGGAAGTTCGGCGCCAAACGCTTTAAGATCGGAGTGCCCCAACATAAATCCCGAGGCCGACGTGTTGTCGGCCACCACATCGGGCAGACGAAAAGAGAAACCTTCGTAACGGCTATCTAAAATCTCAACCGCCGGAACCATCAAGGCGATGGCCTCCTTCACTTCACGAAGCGTGGGCATCTTTTCCCCCAACGCTTTTCCGAGCACCACCGCCACTTCGGGCTCAACACGCGGGTGGATACGATTCTTTGTGTTGACCGTACCGCCCTTCTCTTCTTCTTGGCTCTTCAACAAAAAGCCATGAATGGCGCTATCTACACCCACGTCTCGCTGTTTAGCGCGGCTGGTAAGG